>VGTJ01000225.1 GCA_016874775.1 Deltaproteobacteria bacterium | reverse complement strand
TCTTCCAAATGCTCGGCCAGATACGTACAGGTGCAATTCTTCGGCGTGCTCACCAAATATTCGACGTACTGCTTCTTGGTAATCATATCCCTAAAATGATACTTGTGGTCCTCAAGCGTAAGTCCTGTAGCGATTGGAATCAGGCAGGCTGAGAATCCGAGACACAGCAGTTCAATCATATCGGCTCCCTCTCCACCATTGAGCCACAATCGCAAGAGCGTAGGAACTGCGAGTGAAAGAAAAAAGAGAAAAAAGAGTGCCCGAATGGTGGCGAGAACGGCGATCGAGAGAATCGATGCACCACCAAGCAATATCAGAAGAAGGACCTGGTGAGAAAACGAAGCGCTCGGAAACAGGAAAAATCCAGCCATGCCCCAACCAAGGCCACTGAACCCTACCGTGACGAACAGCGCTTTTCGCCACCACGCAATGTCTTCAGATGCATGGGGGCGTCTCCGTCGATAACGCTGGGAGAAAATCCACCGAATTGCGATGATTCCGCTCATGCAGACCAACCAGAGAATCAAGTGGGAGCGAGGGACCACAGGCCAAAGCAGAATTGTAAAGAGAACAGCGCCAATCGACATGACAACATGGGCTGCAGGTGACGCTTGGGTGTAGATCAGGTGAACTTTTTCTGCCTCTAATCGCTTGGCTAGTGCTTCATCATCAGTGGGTAGAACGGTGGGAGAGGAAAGGAACACCGATAGGGGTTGGAATGACTGAGGATTACTTCCTTCACTCGGGACAGTATCGTACGAAGATGGAATAACCGACATGGGACGAAGAAACTCTCCTTACGTCCTTCATCCTAACAAAACAGAGCCTGCGAAGAAACTTGATGCGGGAACGGCCTACTAGAGAAGAGCGCAAGACCTTCTACGTTGCGCTCTCACCGATCAGCGTATGGGCAGTTGCCGACGTCACGCGTACAGGCGCGATACTCCCTGGTTGTTGGCCGTTGCCAGGAAAGACAACCGTTTTGAATTGGCCGTTCTTGCCTGCAAGCCACCCTTTGGGGCGTTTGGCTGGACCCTCGACTAAGACCTCCACAATCTGACCAATTGCTTGCTGATTGACCTGTGCTGAGATGCGTTCCTGCAGTGCGATGATGGCTTGGAGCCGCCGCCCCTTTTCCTGTTCCGATACGGTTTCTTGCCACTTATGGGCCTTGGTCCCTTCACGAGCAGAGTACTTAAACATAAAGGCCGAATCGTAGCGAATTGCGGCCATAGCTTCACATGTGGCGTGAAAGTCTGCTTCTTCTTCGCCAGGAAACCCAACGATAATATCGGTTGACAGGGCAAGCCCAGGAATAGCTGAACGCAAACGATCTACGAGATTTACGTAGTGTTCGATCGTATAGCCGCGTTCCATACGCTCTAATACTTGGTTAGAGGCCGATTGCAGCGGCAAATGGAGATAGGGCGCAACCTTTGGGTCCGTCGCCATAGCTTCGATGACACGGTCGCCCATGTCTGAGGGGTGAGGTGAGGTAAAGCGAATGCGTTCAATACCATCGATCTCGGCGGTTCGGCGTAAAAGGTCGGCGAAGTCATGTTCGCCGTCGCGATAGGCGTTTACCGTTTGTCCGAGATACACGACTTCTTTATAGCCTTGGTCAACCAGCACGCGGACTTGGTCGAGCAAGGCGACAAGCGGCACACTACGTTCGCGGCCACGAACGTATGGGACGATACAAAAGGTGCAAAACTTGTCACAGCCGCGCATGATCGTGACCCACGCACGAATGCCTTCGCCTCGGACCGGCGTAATGTCCGCATAGGTCTCGTCGCGGTCAAGACGCACGGACACTAACGGCTCATCTTTGTCATCTTGCGTGAGGAGGGCAGGCAGAGTGCGATACGCGTCCGGACCAAGAACGAGATCAAGATATGGTGCTTTATCGAGCAAACGATCACGATGATGTTGAGCCATACATCCTGTGAGTCCCAGGCGTACGCCGGGGTGACGGGCTTTATGGTGGACGAGTTCACTCAAGCGACGTAAGACCCGTTCCTCGGCATGTTCACGAATCGCGCACGTATTCAGCAGAATCACATCCGCACGATCCACTGTCTTCGTCGGCTCATAGCCGTGGGGTTTGAGCAGACCGATAAGCAGCTCAGTATCGGCGATGTTCATCTGGCAACCGTACGTTTCAATATAGACTTTGCGCGTATTCATAAGGATTTCACTGGGTTTCGTTGTAACCGCTCCGGTTTGCCAAGGCAATGGCTGCGTTGACATGGAGGCTGCTACCTCTTAGCTATGAGTATACGAACCTAGTACTTCGTCGCAGTGAATTTATAGAAGGAAGAACCCCAGGTTGCTGCTTGAAGCTCCTGGCTGCCCGCTCTCCTCAAGGACCGGGGATAGGCTGCGCAGGCATGACGGAATCGGCCCCTTCAGAATCCATACGACGGCCTACTAGGGAAAAGGACGCATTCTAAGGAAGGAGACTCCTACGGTGGCAACCAAGCCTAGCTTTGAGCAGCTTGAAGCATCATTGTTATTCTGCCCTCAGTGTCGGCAGGCGATGCCGGTGCGTAAAAAGCTGCTCTTGATTCTCATGGAAGGAAATAAGTTCGAGTATGTGTGCACGAAATGTGGATCAACCTGTGGCGAGAAAGTTGAAGCTGACGAAAAGAAGCCACGCCTATTGATGTGATGGTGATTATGAGCTCTGCACAACGTGTTGTTTCTTTGCTCCCCAGCGGTACGGAAATTCTCTGCGCTCTTGGCCTACGAGACCGCCTGGTCGGTGTGTCGCACGAGTGTGATTATCCTACTGATGTCGCTGGCTTACCGGTGCTGACCGAGCCAAAACTCAATCCTCACGCGACAAGTGGGGATATTGAGTCGCGTATGCGTGAACTCGTGCAGGAAGGATTGGCGATTTATCGGATCAAGACGGACGTGCTGCACTCGCTGCAACCTGATCTGATTATTACGCAAGATCAATGTGAAGTGTGTGCCGTACCCCTTCGTGAAGTCGAAGAAGCCGTACGATGCGTACTTTCATCGGCAGTGCAAGTCACTTCGCTGAAACCGCAACAGTTACGCGACATCTGGGAGGATATTCGCCAAGTTGCGAGTGCCACTGGCAGAGAAGATGCCGGCGAAGAACTCCTGAAAAGCCTGAAACGACGCTTATGGAAGCTGGAACAGAAGATTCGTCATCTGCCACGCCCACGTGTCGCCTGCATCGAATGGCTTGATCCCCTCATTGCTGCAGGGAATTGGGTTCCCGAGCTTATCAACATCGCTGGTGGCAAATATGAACTGGCCGAAGTCGGTGAGCATAGCGCGAAACTCACGTGGGAACGCATGGTGGAGTACCAACCCGATGTGATTGTCTTGATGCCGTGTGGTTTCAAAATTTCTCAGACTCAAGTTGAACTGCCGACCTTCACCGCTCAGCCACAATGGCAGGCGCTTCCCGCTGTACAACAGAACAAAGTGTTCGTTGTTGATGGCAACGCGTATTTGAACCGTTCTGGGCCGCGGATTGTCGACAGTGCAGAAATTTTAGCAGAAATTCTTCACCCCGAGGAATGCGCCGGCTTGGCACCGGTGGGTGCATATATACAGGTGTAGAGAGAACATACCCTAATGACTGGAGGTTGTAGGGACGACCGGCTGGTCGTCCCTCTTTTTTCATCGGCACAATAGCTACGGAGTCAACGCTAACTTGCCGAACACCCGCCCAGCGACAAGATCCGCCAATGCCGTTTGCGCTTCTGCCAATGGATAGGTCTTACTGACTACAGCTTTGAGTTTGCCTGCTGTAAACATCGGAGTCAGCGCATTCGCCATTTCTGCAATATAGGGCCCGGCATTCACCAGGCTCATTCCAAGAATATTCACGTCCTTCATCAATGAATGCATGATGGCGAACTGCCCCTCTGGTCCTTTGGCGGTGCCAGTTCCGATGATGATGATCCGACTATCCTTCGCGGCGATTACCAAGTCTTTCGCTAAATTGTCCGACGCGACATTCTCAAGGATAACCTCGACGCCTTTACCATCTGTGAGTTTTTGCACTTCAGCGGCAAAATCTTGGGTTTTGTAATTGATTGCGACATCGGCACCCAGTTCTTTCGTACGCGCGGCTTTATCGGCAGAACCAACGGTGGTAATCACTCGCGCACCAGCAAGTTTAGCTAGTTGAATAGCCGCTACTCCCACCCCACCGCCACCAGCCGAAATTAGTACCGTTTCCCCCGCTTTCAGTGCGGCTTTGTGGTGCAGTGCGCGATACGCGGTATAGAAAGGAATCGGAATCGCCGCACCTTCGGGAAACGACAGATTCGCTGGCAGTGGAAACGTTTCGCTTGCTGCCAGGCAGGTCTTCTCAGCATAACCACCTGTGAGGGCACGACCGAAGACACGATCGCCTTTCTTTAGGTGGGTGACTCCTGCGCCTATGGCTTCCACTTCACCACACACATCGGTGCCGGGGATGTACGGCAGGGGCAGATTGCCAAGACGACCAGAGAGACGAACCAAGTCTGCAGGGTTAATGCCTGCAGCACGAACTCGAATCATGGCCTGGCCTGTCTGCGGTTGTGGTTCGGGCGCATCTTCAAGTCGTAACTGTTCAGGTCCACCAAACTGCTGCGCGCGCATCGCTTTCATAGCGTTTCCTCCTTTTGGTATTTCGTCGCGTTTCTTTCCTCCTCCCAAACGCGTGGGAATGCAAGAGGGAAACCTCTGTTTTCGTGCGCACAGCGCATGCTACGCCCCTGGTACTCACATCTGTTTTCTCTGCTATCGGCTATGCTACAGCGCGCTTATGAATACTGCACGACGTCAGGCGACTTACGAAGACTTGCTCAAGGTTCCTGACATCCTCGTTGCTGAGATCTTGGACGGGGAGTTGTTCACCTCCCCACGCCCTGCATTCCCTCATGCACAGGCCCCGTCTGCCCTTCGGGGAGCACTTGATCCTTTCGATCGAAGGATTGGGGGTCCTGGAAGCCCTGGCGGTTGGTGGATTCTCTTTGAGCCAGAATTACACCTCGGGCCAGATGTTCTCGTTCCTGATCTTGCTGGCTGGCGGCGAGAGCAGGTGCCGGTTCTCCCAAATGTTGCTTATTTCGATGTTGCACCCGACTGGGTTTGTGAAATTGTTTCGCCGTCGACTGCGCGTGTCGATAGAGTGCGTAAAGTCCCAGCCTATGCACGTGCAGGAGTGAGTCACTTGTGGTTAATTGATCCTCTTCAACAAGTTCTGGAAGTGTTCCGGTTGGAGGACCGGCGCTGGGTCTTAATGAGTACACATGGTAGTACAGAAACAGTGCGTGTTGAACCATTCGATGCGCTCGAACTAGACATGAGCCGTTGGTGGTTGGAGTCCGAGTCGGAGCAGCGATAAACAATTTTGCAATCTGTTTTCCGCAGTATGTGTTTATCACCTCGGCGCCACCCGCACGCTGTAGCCAAAGCGCGGAAAGTGTGTAGTGACGAGGCCGGTGCGTTCATCGCTGTGCTGCAACGCGACCCGATGCGTGTCGATCGAAACCAATTGACCGACACTCGGATTGTCGCGCCCATAATCAAGTGGAGTGATAGTAATCACTTCCCCAAGCGCTGGATCTCCCTCTAAAACCTCGCTTGGTCGCGGTGGCTCTGGCTCGGCAGCAGCAGCAACGGCGAGCGCCTCCTGTGCTGTCATCGGGGTAGACGTTCCATGCCCCCGCGCAGCAATACGATCCATCCAGGCTCGGACATGTGGTGCAATCCACGGAACGCGCTGATACGCCAGTTGATCCATCACCCACAGTGGATGGTAGACCACGCAATCAGCCAGTGACATTTTCTCACCCCATACGTATGGTCGCCCATCGCGGAGTACGTCACTGATCCACTCAAGCTGCGGACGTAATTGCGCGAGATTTTTGTGCGCAGCCCCACGACGATGCGCAAGACCAGGTTCAGGTTTATGGAGGAGAGCTGCACGATCGGCAAGAAACTCTGGCGTAAAGCGAGGCGCTTCGGGGTTCACACACGACGTGTAGTTGATGCTGTTCCGCGTAAAAATCGAGTCAGCCCAGTATTCTAAAGTCATGATCGAGATTCGCTGCAGGGCGACATCCGGACCTGGATACACGGACGGCTCAGGAAAACGACGTTCCAGTTCTTCAATTATCCGCTTGGAGTCACAGAACACATCGGCGCCAATCTGGAGTGACGGTGCCCGGCGATAACCACCCGTGAGGGGCATGTAATCCGGCTTCGGTAAGACTGGCGAGATTTCTACTGATCGCCAGGTTAATTCCTTGAGGCCCAGAACGAGACGAACTTTTTCGGAATAACTGGAGAAATCGTAGTGATGGAGAATCAGTGCCGTTGCCATGTCTGCTCCTCTGTAAACTGCCGAGTTTATTGCTGGCATGTACGCTCTTAGCAGGTCAACCGTCATGAAGCGACGTGCGGTGGACGAGTAGGCTGGAACAAGCGGACCGTTTCCGACGGAGAGCGGCTTCCTTTACTCACCAGGAGCAAGTGCAGTAAGATTCGTCCGGTTGGTTGTAGTAAGAGTTGCATCTCGCAGCGGTAAATTTCTGACACGATTCTCACACGACGGGAGGGGGTTGGCATGGCGCTCAATTTAGAAGACATCGAACTGATCAAACAACTCAAGGCTCGCTACTTTCGCCTTATGGATCAAAAACAATGGCATGCGTGGAACTCGGTGTTCACTGATGATGTCACGGCCGTTTACCAAGGCGTGCCAGGCGTGGACGCGGGAACTGGACTGACAGAACTGCGCTGTACTGGACGAACGGAAGTTGTTGGAAAAGTGAGTGGCTTTCTGTCGCGAGGGGTTTCAATCCATCATGGTCATATGCCAGAGATCGAACTGACCAGTGCAACCACAGCACGAGGTATCTGGCCAATGATGGACTATCTCTACTTGCCAGAGTTCACCTTCAAGGGATACGGCCACTATGACGAAGATTACGTCAAGGAAAATGGACAGTGGAAGATTAAGCGGATCTTGTTGACACGCTTGCATTGTGATCTGGAGTGGAAAAAGTAAATCAATAAACAGAGGTTGGCGTCTTGGATGTGTCACCATGAGTGGAACGAAGGGTCTCTCCGAGAGATTCTTCGCTCTGCTCGAATGACACACGCGGGGGATCAAGGTGTAATACGTACGAATGTTTGTGGTCCAATTGAGATAAAGGAGGAACGACCATGGAACGAAAAACAGTAAATTTTTATAGCGAGGGGACCAAACTCGAAGGTGATCTCTTCTTCCCTGACGGTTACAATACAAGTGACCAACGCCCGGGAATCGTCTTGTGTCACGGGTTCACCGGCTTACGCGGTGGCATCTTACCGGATTATGCTAAGGTCTTCGCTGCTGCAGGTTTTGTTGCGCTCACTTTCGACTACCGCGGCTTTGGTGGGAGCCAGGGCACCAAGTGGCGTTTGATCCCGCTGGAACAGATCGACGATATACGCAACGCGATTACCTTCTTGCAAGGAACCCAGGGAGTCGATCCTGAACGGATCGGTGTGTGGGGAACCAGCTTTGGCGGTGGGCATGCTCCCTATGTGGCGGGGATCGATCTGCGAGTGAAAGCTGCGGTAGGTCAGGTAGGGTTCGGAGACGGTGAACGTCTGATTATGGATTCACGTGGCTATGCTACCCGGCAGAAGTTGCAGCAGAGGATCAACGAAGACAAACATCAACGGGTGCGTGAAGGCGTCGGTGACACCTCCGATGCAATTGCGATCCTGAATGCAGAACAAACTCGCGCATTCTTGGAACCGTTGCTCAAAGAGTACCCTGCTATGAAATGTGATTTATCATGGGAAACGGTGGAGAAGACACTGGAGTACAAGCCGATCAACGTCGTCGATAAGATCTCGCCACGACCATTGCTACTTATCGGTGCACGTGACGACGACACCTGTCCGATTGAAGGCTATCGCAAACTCTACGAACACGCTGGAGAGCCGAAGAAACTCGTTGAGCTGCCTATCACACACTATGAGATTTATGCTGGCAAGTGGCTCGATGAATCGTCGCGTCTAGCGTGTGAGTGGTTCACACGGTTTTTGCTGTAAGAGCGTTCAGAGGGGCGCTGCCTGGCCTGGTGCAAAGACGCCTCACGCTGCCTGTTGAAAGTGGACCTGCTTTTCTTCCGCTAGCGTGAGCTGGCGGAAGGCCTGTTGGCGTTGGGCCTGGAGCGACGGCCCCAGGTGCTGCTGGCACCACTGCCGGACTTGTGTGGTAGAAACCGTCGCCAGTGCGTCTCGAATCACTTCGGGTGTAGTGGA
>VGTJ01000224.1 GCA_016874775.1 Deltaproteobacteria bacterium | reverse complement strand
AGGCCTACAGGTCTCCGACGATGAGTTTCAAGCGCTCAATATCAAACCCGGTAAGTTTCATGGCGATTGGAACTATACGCTTCTTCCTCGCTCTTAATCGGTAACTTAATTCTTGCCCATGCCTTAGCCGTTCCCTCGACTTGATCTAACTCTTTCCAGCGCGCATGTGTTTCGAGGTGGGACGCAACTTTGTTGAGGAGCGTCTCTTTCTGAATAGGCTTGGTAATGTAGTCCGCAGCGCCAAGGGCGAAGGCTTTGGCCTTGTCTTCTTTTTGTTCGAGTGAGGTGACAAAGATGACCGGAATGCTATTGAATTCTTGGTTCTGTCGTAGCCGTGAGCACACTTCATACCCATCAAGGTCGGGCATCATGGCATCGAGGAGAATGAGGTCTGGTTTGACGCTTTGGAGAGTTTGTAGCGCACGAGTGCCACTATCCGCAGTGACGACCATGTACCCACTAGTGAGTAGTGAGCGTTCAATCGCTCGTAAGGTTACCCGGTCGTCGTCAACACAGAGAATGCGAGGTTTAGCTTGGGTCTCCATGACGTATTTCCGTCCAATCGCGGTGCCTATCAGATCTGCAAGAGTGGCGCATAGCTGGCTATACTGCGACTTCCTGTCGCAAATTTTCTAGTTCTGGCGTGAGCTGAGACAAGGCATGTTCCAGTTTGACTACGACTTGCGATGCTTGCCCAATATCTCCGTGACGCCCGATTTGTTCCAGGGCCCGGGCAACCTCAAATGGTTCACGAGTAGTGAAGTTTCCGACAGAGCCTTTCAGTGCATGCGCCGCTTGGGTCAGAGCCGTGAGGTCCTGCTGGACGAGGGCCTCTTTGATGCGCGAGAGATAGCCTGGATAGGATTCTAAAAACAGTTCTGCCATTTCTGAGAGCAGGACCTTATCGCCATCGACGAGATCAAGAGCTTCGTCGAGATCAAATATCGCAGCGGCATCGTAAACAGAGAGGTGAACAGGAGCTTCCGGTCGTGGCTTCGTGTCCTCTAGTGGAGCAAAAGGGTCCTCTTCTTCATGGTGGAATGTTGGTTGCTGAGCGCGGTTCTCCCACACCGCGGAGGAGACATCGTCAGATGGCAGTAATTGCTCTTTGGCGTCATCCCCTTCCTCCGCATAGTTTCCTATCGAGTCGGTCGACGGAAGAATACGAAAGTCTACTGGCGGAGACGATGGTGAGGGCGAATCCAGGTGACGATCAGGTAGCTCTTGTGGCTCTTCTTGATCCATCCCGTCTTGTCCAAATGCAGAGTTGCCGTCGAAGATCAGAGCGGTGTTATCGCGCCCTTCCTCTTGATCCATCTCTCCCTGAGCAAAAGGTTCGTTGACGTCAAAAATTAACGCGGTATTGTCGCGTGCTTCATCTTCATCAGTAGCAAGAGAAGACAGTGGAGCAGCGAGATTGAACGCTGGGTTGGTGATTGGGGCTTGTGCCGGAGGAGGGACGACTGACTTAACCTTGGGAGAAGCGATCGGGGCTGGGGCGACAGGAGTGGTCTTGATCGTCGGTTCTGTCGAGACCGCGGCCTTTTGTTCTTTTGCCCAGGTTACCCACTGGGCCAGTGTCGCTTGCAGTTTATCCGGGTTCAGAGGTTTTGACATATAGTCATCCATGCCTGACGCAAGACAACGCTCCCGGTCTCCAGGCATAATGTGTGCGGTCAGTGCGATGATCGGCAGATGTGGCAGGCCGAGCGCAACTTCCCGTCTGCGGATTTCGCCAGTTGCGGAGAGCCCGTCCATTTCCGGCATCTGGCAGTCCATGAGGACTGCATCATAGGAATTGGCTGCGGCTTCTTACAGGGCTTCGCGACCATTGAAGACAACTTTGGCATAGTACCCGAGTTTTTCGAGCAAGCGACTGATCAGCTTTTGGTTGACAGGATTATCTTCAGCGATAAGAATGCGAGGCTGCTGAGCAACTGAGGCTGGAGCCTGTGATCTTGTCGCAGGAGAAGCTGTGACTGTGTGTGTTCCGACGTATGCAGTTGCCGGTTGACGGAGATGGACGGTGAACCAGAAAGTACTTCCTTTTGTAGGTTCACTGTCAACGCCGATTTCACCCTTCATACACTCGACAAGCTTCTTACAGATGGCAAGGCCGAGACCCGTGCCGCCATACTTCCGTATGGATGAAGGATCAATTTGTGAGAACGCCTGGAAGAGGTTGGCGATCCGGCTGCTGGGAATACCGATGCCAGTATCGCGGATAGTAAACCGTAGACAGACATCATCGGCGGAAGCTTGTACCAATTCTGTATGGAGAGCAACGTGCCCAGTTTCAGTAAATTTGACGGCATTGCCGAGTAAGTTGATCAATACCTGGCGGAGGCGCGCCGCATCGCCCCGGAGCATAATCGGGACGTCATGCTGAACAAATGAGGTGAGTTCAAGTCGCTTCTTGGCGGCAGTTTCGGCAAAGAGATCGGTGACTTCTTCGATCGTATTCCGAAGCGTGAAATCTTTCTCCTCAAGTTCAAACGTGCCGGTTTCTAACTCAGAGAAATCGAGCAAGTCGTTGACGATGGTCAGGAGCATGTCTGCGCTACCGCGCGCAGTCTCAGCATAATCTTCTTGTTCTGGCGTGAGGTCAGTGTCAAGTAAGAGTTGAGTCATGCCAATCACTCCATTGAGTGTAGTACGGATTTCATGACTCATATTGGCGAGGAATTCTGATTTCGTCCGATTGGCTTCAGCGAGTTCCGTCTGAGACTGCTGCAGTGCATGCTCAAGGGAACTCCGTTCGACGGCGAGGGTGTTTCGCTCTTCGGTAACCTTCGCCAATTCTTCAGCTTGGGCGTCGACTCGTGCCGTCAATGCCTCGGTTGCTTGCTGCATGGCTTCCTCGGCTTGACGATAACTCGCGAGACGGGCTTCCTGCTCGTGTTTATTCTGTTCGAGCTGTTTTGTGCGATCCTGCAAGGTGAGATGCGCTTCTTCTACGCGTTGTCGTGCGAGCTGCGCATCATCGAGTTCTTCTTGTATTGCGACATGCCCACGACGAGTGAGATAGGCGACGAGAAGCGCGACAACGGTTCCGACCCCTATGGTCACTGCTCGCTGAACCATAGGGTCCTCGATAGCGAGGAACGGTTTGAGCATCTCACTTCCGGTGAAAATTAGCAGGGCGACGAGTGAGGTTTGGAACAACGATGGGGTTCCGGTTTCTGGGTTCCGTACAGCGTTCGATGCCTTGTGTGAAGATGTCTGTCGCATGTCAGTCGTTACCTTTTCGAGCGATTTATGCTGCGAGTTCAGCTTTGAGTGATGAGAGTGCCTCTCGTAGTCGTGCGAGTTCTGCTTCAAGCATGTCTACTGCCAATGGAGCCTGTTCGATGTTTCCCTGGACGCCAATCTTTTCTAGGTGAGCAATGGCCGACAGTGCACGTTTTGCGGCGAAGTTGCCCACTGAACCTTTCAGGGTGTGGACAGTGTACGCAAGTGTCGTCGTGTCTTTGTCGGAGACGGCCATGCGCATCTGGGCGACCAGTTGGGGAGAACTTTCCCAGAAGAGATCGGTCAGCTCGGTGAGTAAGGAAACATCACCGTCGACGAGTGAAAGGAGTTCCGTCCGGTCGAAAATTTCTTCTGCAGACACCAGAATATCTGCTGGTTGTGCTTGCGAATCTTCTTCTTTGTCATTCTGAGTAAGCTGCTCAAGGGTCGAGAACAACTCTTCTGCGCGTAGAGGTTTACTGACATAGCCATCCATGCCACTGGCAAGGCACTGTTCTTTATCTCCGACCATGGCATGAGCGGTCATGGCGATGATGGGGATATGCGTCCCGGTACTTTGCTCATGTTGTCGAATTGCTGCCGTCGCTTCCATGCCATTCATCACGGGCATTTCTACATCCATGAGGACGGCATTAAACGGGCCAGCGTTGAGGAAATACTCGTAGGCCTCTTTTCCGTTGGCTGCGACGAGTGATTCATGGCCCCACTTCTGCAGGAACCGGACGGCAAGTTTCTGATTGACTGCATTATCTTCTGCGACCAGGAGCCGTAATTTTTGCCGGCTTTTCTGGGCGAAAGGTGTCTTAGACTTGCGGGTTTCTTTGATCACTTTCCCGCGAGCTTTGAGTAGTGCGAGCAATAATTCCGATGGCCGGACGGGTTTCAACATGAAACCTGAGAGCCCCAGTGCCTGATAACGGTCTCTTTCCTCTTTTTGGTCGGACGAGGTCAGCATCATGAGCGTTGCGCCGGCGAGCGCTGGGGTTTCTGTAATTTGCCGCGCGAGGGCAAAGCCATCAGTCCCGGGCATACGTCCGTCAATCAGGACAAAAGCAAACAACTTACCGCTCGCTTTGGCTTCTTGCATCTGCGCAAGTGCACTAGCCGCTGTATCAGCTAGGTGTCGAGTCTCATGACATCGCGTACTCATTTTTGTGCAAAAATCCAAGAAATTCGACGAATTCTTAGTGCGCGATGTTATGAGACCTGACAGCTAGGTGTGGCGTCATGCGCCACGAGGTCAAGAGGTCGTTGAGAATACGTCGGTTAGTTGCGTTATCGTCAACGACGAGCACTGGGAGTCCTTGCAACTCTTCAAGCGCGGCAGGAGCAGCCTCTTCCTTACGAGTACCGACTGGGAAGCGTGCCGTGAAGTAAAACGTTGAACCTTGATTCTCTTCGCTTTCGAGCCACAAATACCCATGCATCAGCCGCACGAGTTGGGTCGAAATGGCGAGGCCTAACCCTGTTCCGCCGTATTTACGGGTGATCGAGACATCGGCTTGCGAGAACGCCTGAAAAATCAGGTGTTGCTTGTCTTTGGGAATGCCAATCCCTGTATCACGTACAGCGAAGCGCAGTTCGACTTCGTTCTCCTCGCCGCCCGTCTTTTCAACGTGAACGGCAACTTCCCCTTTTTCGGTAAACTTGATGGCATTGCCAACGAGGTTCGTGACGATCTGACGTAAACGGCTCGGGTCGCCAACAATCGTGTCTGGTATGTCGGCTGCTACTTCATAGAGCAGCTCAAGGCCCTTTTGGTGAGCACGGAAGGCGAGGGCTTTCATGGCGTCGCCGAGGTTCTCGCGGAGAGAGAAATCAACCGCCTCAAGATCCAGTCTGCGGGCTTCAATCTTAGAAAAGTCGAGAATGTCGTTCAGTAATGCCAGCAAGGCTTCGGCAGAGCCTTTGACTGTTTCTGCATACTCGCGCTGCTCTTGTGTCAGGGAGGTGTCTAACAAGAGTTCATTCATGCCAATGATGCCGTTCATTGGCGTACGGATTTCATGGCTCATGTTTGCCAGAAATTCCGATTTAGCTTGACTCGACTGTTCTGCACTGTCCTTGGCTTGCTGCAGGGACAGTTCGATTTGTTTGCGGTCAGTGATGTCTCTTCCACTAATGACAAAGCCATCCGTGTGACTGTCGCTAGTCGTGAGAGGCACCACCTTCCATTCGTATAATGCTGTGGCCCCGTCTTTGGCGAGCAGTATAGCTTCGGTGGTTCTTTGGCCCTCGTGCGTTCCTGGTGTGAGGACTTGCGTGACACGCTCACGGTCATCATCGGCAAAGAGTTGTATGACAGGTGACCCGAGCAGCTCATCGTCGGCGTAATCTGTAACGCGTGCAAGCCCGGAATTCCATTTTTTGATCATTCCCAACTGATCAACGACAACCAGCGCGTCGGGCATTGCTGCGGTCAGTATTTCATGTTCATGCAGCGAGCGTGACAAGCTTTCTTGTTGTTCTTTGTGTTCCGACAATTCAGCTTGGAGAATGGCTGTGGCTTGTTCGACGCTATCGGTCTGCTCCTGTTTTTGGCGCTCAACGTCCTGTTGGAGCTGAGACAACGACTCTTCCAGCGTCTGCCGTTTGGTTTGTTCTTCCTGCAGCGTAGTCTGGAGCTGTTCGAGGTGACTCGTGTGCTCCATGATGTTGCGTTCAAGTTCGTCTCTGCTCTGTTGTAACGCCTGAGTGACCTGCTCATGGGCTTCTTTACTCTGTTGTAACGCTTGAGTTACTTGCTCATGGGTTTCTCGCTCGTTACGCAGCGCTGTCTGGAGTTGCTCAAGCTCAGAGGCCTGTTCCTCAAGGCGATGGTCGAGTTCGTCCGTTGTCTGCCGTAAAGCCTGAGCTGTCTGCTGGTGGGCAGCTTGCTCGTCGTAGAGTGCCCGTTCGGCTTTTTCCAATGCTGTTGCGTGAACTTGTGCTTGCTGGTCGAGATTTTCCTGGGCGAGGCGGAGATCTCCCTCAAGGTTCATTCGAGATACGCTATCATCTCGAACGATAGTTTGGAGTTGTTCGATTTCGGCCTCTTGCCCTTGCAGGCGGAGTGCAAGGTCTTCCTGAGCCTGACGTTGTGTCTCAGCGGCCTGCAGCTGTGTATCTTGGGCCTCTTGGAGCGCAGAGCGTAACTGTTCGAGTTCTGTGGCTTGTTCTTGCAGCCGTTGCTCAAGTTCTTGCTGCGACTGACGCAAATTCGTCTCAAGGCTTTGACGTTCCTCCAGTTCTTGCTGGAGTGTGGCATTTGCTTGTGTCAGTTCAAGTGTACGCTCTTGAATGAGTTGTTCGAGTTCGTGCGCTTGAAGAAGGACTTCTCCTTCTTGACCGAGAACGGGATCCCACGCTGCAGGAGCAGCAGGGGGGGGCGCCGTGTTTGCCATTCGCAAGCGCAGGTGCAGAGGCTTGCTGTGAAAGAGTGGTGGATTGTGTTGGCTGTTCCCTGACGATACGTAAGGATGGTGTAGCAGGAGCCTGGGCTCAGGAAAATTACCTCATGCAGCCAGCGGGAGCTGGTCCTGTTTTTGTTCCGTTTTACGTGGCAGCGCAAAGAGCGTACGGCGTAACGTTTGCACGGTCTTACCGAGCTTTTCCCGACACCACGCGAGGACCGTTTTCGTGGGAACGTTTTCCAGTGCCTGTTGAATCACTGCCGGTGTGGTCGGGGCGACGATAGCCGCTAACGCGACCACCAAGCCCGTCAGCCCACTACGCGCTTGCTCCCCTTCCAGGTGCTTCCATTTGCCAAAGATGGATTCGATCACTTCGCTACTCCCGACCAAGCGCTCCCCGGCTTTGGCTTTGGCCCCCTCTGTGGTCACAAACTGTAAGAGTTCCGCCTTCAGTTGCTGAGTCCGAGCCAAGGCCCCCGTCTCGGCGAGGCACGCGTGCAGGTGCGAGGCCCCGCTCACCGTGACGCCATGGGTCTTCACAAACTGTTCGACTATCGTACTGACTTCCATCACTTGCCGCCATTGTTCGAACTCCTGCCGATACTGGCGGACCCAGCCGACAGCCTGCTCCACCCGCTGCGGATCCCAGTCCGGCTGCAGCGCACCCTCTCCATCAAGATACCGCACGATGTGGCCACCCCAACTCACTAACTCCGCGACATTCATATAGCGCGCTTTGCGCCGTTGACGGGGCGGCGCCAGCGCAGCCAGGGCCGTTTGCTGCACCCGCCCAATCGTCTGACTCGCCTGCGTCGAGAACTCCTGCCATGCCCGCTCGGCTCCCAGTTCGCGTTTGAGCACCGTCGCCACCTTATGCTTGATGTCGTAGACCGCGCTCGTCTCCGGATGGGCCGCGCAAAACAGGCGAATCCCTTTGGCCAAATCGCTCCCCTGATCGGAGAGGATTTCGCGCGGCACCCCGGTTTGCTTGCACGCGGCTTCCAACTGTTGATACACGACCTCCCCATTCGACGTTGCCACTGGACAGAGTGCAATCGGTTCCACATACGCATGCGTGAGGGACTTTCCCTCGGCCGGCAGGGCGCTCAGGCGTATCCCGACAATCACCAAACACTTCTCCTCCCCCAGCTGGCCTACATGATCGACGATCCACACCCAATCGGCGGCGTGTTCTTTCGCTCGCGTCAACTTGTAGTAGCCGACCCGTAACAGGCATAAGCGCGTGCTCGATCCCGAGGGCGTCTCAATCTCTACGCCCAGGCATTCTTGCAACACCCCCAACACGCGCCCCGCACCCTGCAAACTCGTGGCTGCGGACACGACGAAGGACACCATCAGCCACACGTGAGGGACGCGATAGTGGTGATGCCGGACGCGCTCTGCCCCCAGCGCACTCCCCGTTACGATTCCCGGCTGAGGTGCGGATATTTTTTTTCAACTCTTCGAGCTCGCGCACCGTCTGCGCGTACTTGGCTTGCCACTCCGCCACCTGCGCTTGTAAGGCCGCCACGTGCTGCTGAGAATCGGCCTTCTTGCGTTCTAACCGCCGCACTCGCGCCCCCAGGCGTTTAAGTCCGCTCTTGGCTGCCCCCGCTTTGGTTTTCCACTGGTTCCGGCTCCGCTCAAAGAATTTGACCAGTTTCCGTTGCGGACTGCTATAGGTTTTCTCGTCCGGGACTTCCATTGGCAGCGCCTCCTTCTCTGACCACTCCGCCACACTATAGAAGCTCGCGCCGCTCAAGAGCACGCTCCACCTCCCAGCTCCTTTGGCGGCTTACGCCGGAACAAAAATCATTACGGTTAATCCCACACTTTGCTCCTTCATCCCTGCAATTTTCTTCCCCCCA
>VGTJ01000223.1 GCA_016874775.1 Deltaproteobacteria bacterium | reverse complement strand
GGGCGGCGCGGGCACAGCGCAATCACTTAGCATGTTGTTATCATGCGTGGGTATCCTTGAAAGTGAAAGCTCAAGAACTGGGCCAGACCCTGTATGCCGTGCGGGAGAGTTTGTTTAGTCATTACCTCCGCGCTGAACTACAAAACCCTCATGTCACGGCTTGTTAAGGTCCAAAGCGTAAGTCCTGACTAAAATACAACTCCATACAGAGTCCTTCAGTGAAGCGTGTTTGAGGCTCCTTGCCTTGGCCATTTCTCGCGTCTGCTCACCCTATATTTTGTACAGCTGCAATAAATTACGCGCAATCACCACTTTTTGGATCTCACTGGTGCCTTCACCAATGATCATCAACGGCGCATCGCGATAGAAACGCTCGACCGGGAATTCTTGCGTGTAGCCATACCCGCCGAGAATCCGCATCGCTTCCAGTGAGACCTCTTGGCACGATTCTGAGGCAAAGAGCTTTGCCATGCCAGCTTCGAGGTCACATCGTTCACCACGATCTTTTTTGACTGCAGCTTGTTGCACGAGCAGGCGAGAAGCCTCGATCTTTGTCGCCATGTCGGCCAACTTCAACTGAATCGCTTGATGTTCACAAATAGGTTTACCGAAGGTCTCGCGTTGTTGTGAGTAGCGAATCGCCTCTTCAAATGCAGCTTGGGCGACACCAACGGCGCGTGCAGCAACGTTTATCCGTCCAACTTCTAGGCCACCCATGACCTGTTTAAAGCCTGCGCCTTCTTTCCCTCCGATCAAACTTGCCGATGGTGCGGGAAAATCTTCGAGGACAACTTCACAGGTGTCGAGCCCTTTATAGCCGAGTTTTTTGATGTCGCGGCTGACAGTGAGACCTGGTGCGCCTTTTTCCGCGGCAAATAAGCTGATGCCTTTATAGCCTGGTTTCGCACTGGGGTCAGTTTTGGCGGCCACACACAGAATGTTGCCGTGACGACTGTTGGTGATGAACATTTTGGACCCATTGAGCAGATAAACATCACCGTTTTTCTTAGCGACGGTGCGGATGTTCTGCACGTCACTGCCAGTGTGAGGTTCAGTCAGGGCCAGGCCGCCACGCTTTTCGCCTTTGGCCATCGCTGGCAGCAGTCGTCGTTTCTGCTCCTCAGTCCCGGACATCGCAATGATGTGAGCGAACAACAAGTGTGAGTTGATGATCCCACTGAGGCTCATCCAGCCGCGGCAGATTTCTTCGATGATCATGGCATAGGTGGTAAACGAGACGCCAAGGCCGCCATACTCTTGCGGAATGATCGCCCCGAAGAGGCCCAGTTCTTTCATGCGTTCGACGAGTGCATGTGGGTATTCATCGCGGTGCTCCATATCACTCGCGACGGGTTTGACTTCCCGCTCGATAAAGCGCCGGACGGTACTAATAATCTGCTTCTGTTCTTCGCTGAGGGTAATCATCATAGGTATGTCCTCTTTCTTGTGGGTTCGCGCCAATTCTCCAGCTTTCCGCAGCGAGATCAAGTGATGGGGTTGCCCGCTGGTCATGAATTAGGAAAGCAGATAAGTAAGCAGGCTATAGGCTGAAGGCCTCAGGCTACAGGGAAAACCGGCAAGAGTCTTCACGCTGTGGCCATGAGTTTTTTTTGCTGACTGCTGACAACTGATTACTGAGAGCGAAAAGATGGCACTGACTCCGCTAATGGAACAATACCTTGCGGTGAAGCGACAGTACGCTGATGCGGTTGTCCTTTTCCGCTTGGGTGATTTTTATGAAGTGTTCTTTGACGATGCGGTACAGGTGTCGTCCTTACTCGATTTGACCTTAACCGCCCGTGACGGTGGAGGCGGCAAAGTGCCGATGTGTGGGGTGCCGTATCATGCGGTGCAAGGGTATCTCGCTCGTCTCGTCAAAGCCGGAAAGAAAGTTGCTATTTGTGAGCAAGTCGAGGACCCAAAACTTGCCAAAGGGCTCGTCAAGCGTGAAGTCACACGGGTTGTGACGCCGTCAACCTTCATTGAGAATGATGCTGATCCCAGCAGCCCATTGTTGTTGGGATTATCTCGGGTCGAAAAACAATGGGGCGTCGCGTCGTTAGAACCTAATACCGGCGTCTTGTTATTTTGGCAGGAACCAGACGCAACGCTCGCAGATATGCTTAGCCGCATAGCACCGACTGAACTGGTAACAACGAAGGAGTTCGCCAATACCCCCGTTATCCTGGGCTATCGAGAGTCGCAGCCAACGACAGTGGTTACGCAACTCGATAACTGGCACGCTGGTGAAGAGGAGAGTGTCGCCAATATCAAAGCCTTCTTTCAGCTTGATTCGTTGCGGGCGTTGGAACTCGAACCGGCAAGTACGAGCGCGGTAGCACTGGTGCTCAAGTTTCTCCAAGGTCATTTGCAAACGACGTTGCCGCACATTGCTCTACCACGTCGGGTGCACGCTGAGACCGCAATGGCATTGGGGCCAGTGGTTGAGCGTAGCTTAGAACTCTTTCGTCCGTCGAATCCTGACTCACGCGGCAAGGCATTGCTTGATGTCATTGACGATACGCTCACACCCATGGGGGGACGTTCACTGCGTACCTGGTTGCGTAATCCGTTGCTCTCGCTGACGGAAATTGCAGCCCGACATGATGCCGTTGCTGAGTTCGTGAGCGCTCCTGACGTGTTGGAGAATGTCCGTGCGGCGCTATCGTCGTTTCGTGATCTCGAACGGTTAGCTGCACGTTTTAGCTGCCAGGTGGCGACACCAAAGGATCTTGCCGCCCTGCGTGATTCGCTGACACATCTTCCTGCATTACAGAGCGCCTTAGGGTCAACGGTATCGTCACTCCTGGTGCGACACCAACAGGCCCTGGCAATAGATCTGAGCACGCTGCAATCCACCTTAGCTCACGCGATTGTTGATGTTCCGCCGCTCCACTGTCGTGAGGGAGGGGTCTTTGCCAATGGCTATCATCAAGAACTTGATCGCCTACGGTCGATCGCGACTGACGCGAAGCAGTGGTTGGCTGAGCTGCAGGCTCGCGAGAGTGCCCGCACGGGTATTTCCTCGTTGAAGATCGCCTATAACCGGGTGTTTGGCTATTACATTGAAATCTCTAACACGCACCGTGCAAAGGTACCGCCAGAGTACACACGCAAACAAACTCTCGCCAATGCCGAACGGTTTGTGACTCCAGAGCTGAAAGAATACGAAGACCAAATCCTTCATGCAGAGGAACATGCGATTACGTTGGAACAGGAGCTGTTTGCGCAACTGTGTGCACTGGTGTTGCAACAACTACGCCAAATTCAAGCTGTCGCGACAGCCATCGCCGAAGTCGACACCCTCGCTTCCTTTGCCTGGCTGGCGATGCGACAGCAGTATGTCCGTCCAGAGATGACCGAAGAAGCGGTCCTGCAGATTGTCGGTGGACGACATCCCGTTGCAGAGTCACTCCTTGGTCGGGGAAAATTTATTGCCAACGATATTACCCTTGATCGGTCAACGCATCAGCTCATTCTTCTGACCGCGCCAAATATGAGTGGCAAGTCGGTTTACTTGCGCCAGACCGCGCTGATTGCGTTGCTGGCGCAAATCGGGTCGTTCGCACCTGCGACGAGCGCGCGGATCGGTATTGTTGATCGGATTTTTACCCGCATTGGCGCCTCGGATAATCTGGCGCTTGGGGAAAGCACGTTCGCGGTGGAAATGATCGAGACCGCGCAAATTCTTAATTATGCCACGCCCCGGAGTCTGCTCGTGCTCGATGAGATTGGTCGAGGAACTTCAACTTCTGACGGTCTCTCGATTGCACGATCGATTATTGAGTTTCTCGTCGATCCGAAAGGTCCACGCCCACGGACGCTATTTGCCTCACACTTTCACGAGTTAACTGAGCCGCACAGTCTGCTTCCGGGGGTGGAGAATTTCACCTTTGCGGTGCGTGAGTGGAAAGGCGAGGTCATCTTTCTCTATAAAGTCATTGCTGGTGCAGCGGATCAGTCCTACGGCATTCATGTTGCAAAACTGGCTGGGCTCCCTCGCAGTGTGGTCGAACGCGCCGAGGAAATCTTGAAGGGGCTAGAAGAGAAGGGAGTAGATCTGATTCGTCCGCCAAGACGTCGAGGGGGAACGCGCGTTTCGGCTGATCCAGCGCAGTTGGGGCTCTTTAGTCGGAGTTCGTAAAACGTACAGCGTAAAACGTAAGGGGAAGGTGGGGTGGTTATTCTTTACGTTTTACGTTTTACTCTCCGCCATGGGCCGTATTCATCTACTCGACGCACAGACCATCGAACAGATCCGCGCTGGCGAAGTCATTGAACGCCCGGCGTCGATTGTCAAAGAGTTAGTCGAGAATGCCATTGATGCGGGAGCGTATTCGATCTCTGTGAGCATCACCAAAGGGGGAGTCGACGAGATTGTCGTGCAAGATGACGGCGAAGGCATGAGTCCAGAGGATGCTCAACTCGCCGTTCACCGTCATGCAACGAGTAAAATAACCAAGAGTGAGGAACTCTTTGCGCTCTCGACGTTGGGATTTCGTGGCGAAGGGTTAGCGAGTATCGCTGCCATTACCCATTTGGAAATTCTCAGCCGCAGAGCGGACGCGAATGAAGCCACACGCGTGCGTGTGACCGGTGGGGTAGACATCGAGGTGAGTCCTGCAGCGGGTCCGGTTGGCACGCGAGTGACCACGCGACATGTGTTTTTCAATACACCTCCTCGTCGTGCCTTTCTGAAGTCACCCACTGCTGAAGGCAGTCAGATTGAAGAGATGATGATCGGACTGGCACTGTCGCGCCCTGATTTGCATTTCACCTTTACCTGGGATCAGCGTGTTGCCTTTGATGCGATTCCCCAGGAGACCTTGCTTCCGCGCGTACGAGCGGTGCTCGGTAAGGAATGGGCGCAGGATCTCATTCTTGTCTCAGAGAATGAGCGATCACTGTTTGAAGAAAGCGGGATAGCGGTACATGGGGTTGTCGCTCCCCCAGAACGCAACAAAAATACTCGCACAGGTCAGTATTTCTTCGTCAACCGCCGGTTGGTAAAAAGCCAGCCGTTGTCATTTGCTTTGAGTCGCGGTTATGGTGAGTTGCTCCCGGCCGGGCGGTTTCCGCTTGGTGTTTTGTTCCTGACCGTGCCTCCGCATACGGTTGATGTCAACGTGCATCCGACCAAACGCGAAGTGAAATTTCAGGATGAACGCGCCGTGTTACATGTGCTAGTGCATCACGTGCGCAACGCTCTAGATCAGAGTAACCTCTTTAAGACTGTCGCACCCGCGACTGTCGCAGTGCCGAATGTGAATGCCCCGTCAGTCGCTGCGGTACCGATGATGCCGCACGTAACCTCAATCGCTGTGAGTCCGGATATTCCGCTCCCAGATCCCGCGGATTATCCCCGTCGGCCCACGTCGCAACCTTCTCCGCTTCCTCTTATCGAGCCTCCGCTGCGTATGGTTACCAAGCCGCCTGAACAACCGCCGATACAACCCGTGCCTCTCAAACCTGCGACCCAACCGGTTCTGTGGATACGACCTGATGGGACTGAGTTTCAGATCGTCGGACAGAGTCACGGACTGTTTGTCATTGTCGAAGTCGAAGGGGAGTTGTGGATTGTCGATCAGCACGCTGCTCACGAGCGGGTGATCTATGAGCAAGTGTTGGCCTCACTGCAACGACGACAAACGGACTCGCAACCACTATTGCTGCCGATAACGTTTGAATTGGTGCCTGCGGCACGTGTAGCTTTGGAAGAGAGTTTCGGGTACTTAGCGACTTTAGGTTTCGATATTCGTCCGTTTGGTGGCAACACCTATCAAGTGCAGGCGACACCAACCTACTTTCGCGCCAGTGACACACCAGATTTGTTGATCGAACTCGCGCAAGCGCGTGCCGAAGGGCGCTCAGACAATTCACTCGAAGCCAAGCAAGAAGACCTCGCTGCGCGTATTGCCTGCAAAGTAAAGTCCGTCAAAGCTGGGCAGAGTCTGACTGCTGACGCAATGAAACAGCTCGTGTCATCGCTGCTGGCATGTAAGTCACCGTTTGTCTGCCCGCACGGTCGCCCGACGATGGTACGGTTGCCAGTGCAGCAATTGGCGGTGCAGTTTGATCGGAGGTAGGGGTTGGTTAAACTGACAAAGAGGCTTGCTGGGAGATCAACTCTCGAACCCGTCGGGCAACTAACTTCCTGTGCTTTTGTAAGACGGCTGCTTCGTGCTCTTCGCTCTGCCGTTCTTGTTCCCGTTCGGCGAACTCACGAACGGCAATGCGTACAAGGGCAGAGCGATGCCGATGACGCAGAGAGGCTTGGGCTAGTTCATCGAGAAGGTTCAATGTTGTTTCATCAATAGTCACGGCAATAGTTTTCATATAGCTTTTCTATATTGTAAGGAGATAACCATGAGCACGATACGCTTTGGAGTGTTTGATCACGTTGAGCGACGAGGCGATTCGATGGCAGGGCTGTTCGCCGGGCGCTTTGACCTCGTGCGTGAGTATGATGCCGCGGGATTCTATGGCTACCATGTCGCTGAGCATCATGCGACACCGCTGGGGATGGCTCCTTCTCCGGGATTATATCTGGCTGCAGTTGCGCAATGTACGAAACGTATTCACCTTGGCCCGCTGGTGTATCTCTTGCCGCTCTATAATCCGATGCGACTCGCGAGCGAAATTTGTATGCTCGACCATATTAGTGACGGACGCCTGGAAGTGGGTGTTGGCCGCGGCGTCTCGCCGTTTGAACTGGCGTATTATGGCATCTCGTTTATGGACTCGCGTGAGGTTTTTGAAGAGGCGCTGGGTGTTGTGGTGAAGAGTTTACGCAACGAACGCCTCACTCATCGTGGACCTCACTATCGGTTTGATAATGTGCCGATGGAACTAAGACCGAAACAGCGCCCCAATCCGACGTTCTGGTACGGGATCACGTCGCAAGAGAGTTTGATGTTTGCCGCAAAACATGGGATGCAGATGGTTGGCGGTGGTCCGATTCCCATGTTGAAAGAGCTGACTGCCGCCTATCGTGTTGAACTCCCGAAACATAAAGGGAAGCCTGAGGACTTGAACCCGCATATTACCGAGCCGACGATTGGTGCGATTCGTCACTGCTATGTTGTCGGCGATGAACGTGAGATT
The DNA here is from genome assembly GCA_016874775.1 of Deltaproteobacteria bacterium. Lineage (NCBI taxonomy): Bacteria > Pseudomonadati > Myxococcota > Myxococcia > Deltaproteobacteria bacterium. Next base: position 1,449 of record VGTJ01000223.1, on the reverse strand, counting down.
GAACAGATCGCCACGCCTGCCTACAAACAGTTCTATGACAACTTGACCAAGCTCTGGCGAGATTTTCGTACGCTTCCTGACTATGGTTTTACTCCGGATCTAGCTATCGCGCGCAAGTTTGACGTGGCGATTGTTGGTACTGCCGAACAGGTACGAGACGAAGTTGGCAAATTCTTCGATCAGAGCGGTTGCAACTACCTGGTGCTATCTTTTGCCTGGGGTGGACTGAGCCAGGATGATTCGCGCCGGTCGCTTGATCGCTTTGTGACGAAGGTGATGCCGCAGTTTGTGAAAGCATAGGGTGCTCTACGATGACTCCTCCTCGCTTACCCACAACCGTGATCGGCAGCTATCCGCAACCCGAGTGGCTCGTAGATCGTGCGGCACTTGTTGGACATGGTGTTCCACGTATTCGTACGCAGGGTATTTGGCGCATTGTTGAGCCCCTGTTGCAACAGGCGCAAGATGACGCCACGCTTGTTGCTATCCATGAAATGGAACGGGCTGGAATCGACATCGTTACTGATGGTGAGATGCGACGCGAGAGTTACTCGAATCGCTTTGCCACGTCACTAGCTGGAATGGATATCGATAATCCCGTGATCATCACCAGCCGTAATGGTTTTCAGACACCGGTGGCGCGTATTGTTGGCAAGATTCGTCGCACCCACCCAGTCGAAGTGCAAGACATGCTTTTCCTCCGCCAACACACGCAGCACCAAGCGAAGATTACCATTCCGGGGCCTTTCACGATGGCCCAACAAGCAAAGAACGAGTACTACAAAGACGAAGAAGAGATGGCGATGGACTTCGCGGTGGCGGTCAACGAAGAGGCGCATGCGTTGGTAGCCGCCGGTGCGGATGTAATTCAGCTTGACGAGCCCTGGCTGCGAAACAATCCAGAGGCTGCACGGCGCTATGCGGTGAAGGTGATTAACCGCGCACTACAAGGATTGCGAGTGACGACCGCAGTCCATCTCTGCTTCGGCTATGGATTTCTCGTGCCGGGAGAGAAACCACGACGCTACGATTTTCTCACGCAGCTTGCCGAAAGCGCTGCCGATCAAATTTCCATTGAGGCTGCACAGCCGGATCTTGATCTCGGCGTCCTGAGGGAATTGGCGTCGAAGACCATTGTTCTCGGCGTACTTGATCTTTCTCGCCCTGAAGTCGAAACCGCTGAGGTGGTGGCCGAACGGATTCGACGTGGCCTCGCGTATCTTCCGGCCACTCGTCTTATCCCAGCGCCTGATTGTGGCATGAAGTACCTGGCCCGCGAGACGGCTTTTGGCAAGCTTCGTGCCCTCGCGGAGGGGGCCGCTTTAGTGCGGCGTGAGTTAGGCATGGGCAAGAATTAAGTTACCGATTAAGAGCGAGGAAGAAGCGTATAGTTCCAATCGCCATGAAACTTACCGGGTTTGATATTGAGCGCTTGAAACTCATCGTCGG
>VGTJ01000222.1 GCA_016874775.1 Deltaproteobacteria bacterium | reverse complement strand
CTGGGGACAAGAGAGGTCACCCAGCAAAACAGGAGGGAATATGGCTCAGACTACTGTTTTCAAAAACGCGCGGCTGATTGACGGCGTGGCGAATCAACCTCGCAGCGGTGTGTCAATTGTGGTCAACGGCGAACGCATCAGTGCCATTGAAAATGACCCGATTCCTACTCCAGCGGGAGCGCACGAAGTCGATCTCAAAGGAAAAACTGTCCTACCTGGCCTCATCGATACCCACGTACATGCGACGTTTGTCGACCGCGAAAGCCTGCCCTTGTTTCTCGCGGCAGGAGTCACCACGGTACGTGACGTCGGCGCGAAGCTGGAAAAGGCCAAACAACTGCGGCAAGATCTCAATAGCGGAGCAACCCTGGGGCCACGCATGCTCATCTACGGGCCGTTGTTGGATGGGCCCACCTCAAGTTTTGAACCTTACGGACCGCTGGGGGAGATGCTCGATTCCATTCCATCGCCTGAAGCAGTGCCACAAAAGATTGGTTCTCTGCTTGCCGCCGGTGTCGATGGTATCAAGCTCTATTTCACCTTGCCACCAGAGACCTCGAAGGAGGTCATTCGTTTTGTCGACAAACGTGTCCCGGTCACTGGACATCTCGGCTATACCCACTCACTCGACGTGATTAGAGCAGGCATCGATGGCCTCGAACACGTATGGATCTCGCCATACAACGACTTCTGCGCGCTGGAAATGCAGTTCGGTGTCGGCGCTACTATGATGAACGCAGGGTTCTGGCAACAATTGAACAAAGGTTGGGAAGAAGTCGACGTGAAAGGGAAGCGTGCACAGACTTGGTTCGAGGAGATGATCAAACATCAAGTGAATATGGGAACCACGCTCGATTTACTATGGATTGCACGCTGTGGACGAGAAGCAGCGATGCAAGACCCTGACCGTCGCTATATTCCGCCAATGGCGCTCGCTCGTCAGAAGGCCATGGCGTCGCACATCGGAGAACGACCCGACTGGGACATTCATCCTGGGCTGTTTGAGCCTACTGCTGCGACGAAAGTCTTAGAAAAACATCAAGAAGTGACACGTATGCTACATGATGCCGGCGGTCTCATTGTGGGTGGCACTGACTGCGGCGGACTCGCCTATCCACCGCCAGGGTTCGCTCTGCTACGGGAAATTGAACTGCTGAGCGAATCAATTGGCGCAATGGCTGCATTGAAATCCGTCACCTCGGTAGCCGCGAAGTATATCCGGCGCGCTGATGACATTGGCAGTATTGTCACAGGTCGCTATGCGGATTTCCTCGTTGTTGATGGTGACCCACTCCGCGATGTCCGCGAACTGCGCAAGCTCACGACAGTCTATCGCGGTGGTGTCGCGCATGATCCACAAGCATTGCTCAAACGCGTGCCGCAGGTGAATACCGCGATCACGTCATAAGTTGCAAAACTGCAAGGGCGCAACAGACTGCGCCCTTTTCACTTATCCCCTCCAGCAAAAATTGAAGAGAGCTTCTTTGCTTCGCTCAGTAATGACACGCCCAGATCACCTTGGTTCTCCAAAGTGGTACCTAATATAACACCTTCTCCGCCTGCAACTGGGCAATCTTTTGCTCAGAGTAATTGAGAATTTCACGCATAACCTGGTCAGTGTGTTGACCTAACATCGGAGCGGGCAAGCGCACGCCATTGGGCGCATTGTGCAAACGCCAGGGAATCCCGGTGTGCGTCTGTACGCCAATCTCGGGATGGGCCAGGCGTGAAAAGAATTCACGTTCATTGAGGTGACCATCTTCAGCAAGATCTTTACAATTCATCGACGGAAAGGCAGCCACTCCTGCATCCTGGAGGAGACGCGTCACCTCCCATTTGTTTCGTGTTTCGGTCCATGTCGTAAGCAGTTGATCCAATGCGTCTTCGTTTGCTTTGCGATCGCGCATAGTGACGAAACGTTTGTCGTTAACGAGTTGCGGCTGGCCAATGGCTCGACACAAGGCTTGCCACTCGCCCTCCGTACCACAGGCAATCGAGACCCATTCATCGTCTCCTGCACAGCGGAAACAGTTGTGCGGCGCCATCACTGGGTCTCGGTTGCCTTGCCGTGGCGGCTGCGTACCGTTCATCGCATAATCCATCCAGCCCTCAGGCACTAAGGCAGCGACGGCTTCCCATAACGAGATGTCGATGTATTGACCGCGGCCAGTACGTTGCCGTGCAGCCAAGGCCGCACAGATAGCCACTGCTGCATTGATCCCTGCGTTCGGATCACCATACGACAGGCCTACTTCCTGGGGCGGGCTCCCTGCATATCCTGTCAACGACGACAGGCCCGTCAGTGGTGCAATAGCCGGACCATAGGCCATGTAATTCTTGTGCGGTCCCGTATGACCATAACCAGAGATCGAGGCCATAATGATATTAGGATTAATCTTCTTGAGTTCATCATAACTGAGGCCTAATCGCTCCATCACGCCAGTCGCAAAATTATCGACTACGACATCACTTTTCGCGATCAGCTCTTTGGCGATGGCAATGCCTTCAGCTTTGGTCAAATTCACGCTGACGCTTTTCTTTCCTTGACTCCATTGATTGAACAAACCGTTGCGGTCGATTCCTGGTGCTACGCCCTTGGGGTACAACGGTAGACGGCGTGTGAGATCGAGATGACTGCGAGATTCGATCTTGATGACCTCCGCTCCCAGATGAGCAAGATGCATAGTGCAGAACGGTCCGGCCCAGACCCAACTGAAATCGGCCACACGAACGCCTTCAAGGGGAAGAGTACGGCGAGAGGCAAGAGGCTTGGGGCTTGAGGAGGAGGGCCGAGTCTCCAGTCTCCAGCCGCTCGTCTCACTTTTTATCTCTTCGTTATGTTCGCCAAGCAGCGGTGCCGGACGACGAATCTGCCACCAGGGTTCACGCAGCTGATACGGCGGACCAAGATAGGGGAGCGTTCCAGCACGAGGATGAGTGACATCAACAAAAAAGTGGCGTGAGCGGAGTTGCTCCTGTGCCGCCATTTGTTCCATGGTCAGCACCGGAGCCACACACAAACGCTGCGCTTGTCCAGCATGGAAGAGGTCCATCACCCGCCACTGTTGCGCCCATTCTTTCAGGCGCGGCTTCAACAAGTGCTGGTTTTTGGTCCGCAGCATGAAGTCACCAAACAGCTCTGCCGTCGCCCACGACGGGTTTCTCATCAACTTCAGCAACCGCTGCCATTGATCTTCTTCTGCCACAGCAATGAAAATGTCCCCGTCCTGACAAGCGAAAATTCCCCACGGATCTTGGAGCCGCCGTCCTAACCGTGAGTTAATGCGACCAAGAAAAGAGTAGGTAATGAAATGGTGCTCCAAAAATGAAGCAACATACGCCTGCACCGAAAAGTCGATATGTTCACCCTGACCAGTCTGCAATGCGCGAGTATAGGCAGCGAGGGTTGCAGTTGCAGCCGCTAAGCCGCCCTGAAAATCGGCTTGATGTCCGGCAGCCTTGAGTGGTGGCAGCTCTGGATGGTCTGACCCGCCTGGGCTGAGCCATGCCCACCCTCCGCCGTGCGACATCGTCAGTTCATAGGCTTTGTAGTCTTTGTAAGGCCCAGTTAACCCAAATGGGGTGATCGAACACACAACCAGGCGTGGATTCGCCTCACAAAAAGTCTCGTAGTGAATGCCGAACTCTGTCATGTGGGCTGGAGCATAATTGTGGACCAGAATATCAGCCCAGCCGATCAGACGAGCAAGTGACGCGCGATCCCTTTGCAGATCCAGCGTCACGCCGCGTTTATTGGTGTTGAGCGCGAGAAATAGGCCGCTCTGCTCCGGATTAGCGGCACCACGCGGAAACGGTCCTCGTTGACGAGCCTGGTCACCGCCGGGCTCTTCGACTTTGAGGACATCAGCACCAAGATCAGCCATGAGCTTGGTCGCGTACGCGGCTGACACCATATTGCCAAGTTCCAAGACCTTCATGCCTTCGAGTCCTTGCACGTCTCTCCCTCCTTTTTGGTTGTGGCACGAGTCACAAAGAATTTTTATTCACTTATGGTGATGGGCGTAACGTCTCCCGATACACAACCGTCCCATCAACTTTGTGAATTTCTACCGTCAAGTGACCAGCTTCATCGACCGCGACGGTACCATAATTGAACCACGGCTTGGCGGCATCATAACTACGGATATCAGTAAATTTCTCTGCACCGTAGAAAAACAACTGCTCTGTACCGAGCGTCGAGTCATAGAGTCGGTTGGGAAAGAGCAATGCGCTGAGTGGACCAGCAATGTACTCACGCGGTTGGAACGAGGGCGTCTCAGCGAACGGCGTGTAGCGAAATGCCGCCGCAAAATGTACGTCCGTCGTGAGCCAGACGTTATTATTGATTCTGCGCTGCTGCATGAAACGTAAGATATCCGTGAGTTCTTGCTCGAACCCCGCACCTTGTTCGTAATTTGCCCAACTATCGATCCCGCCTGACCGATTCAGATGAGGAAGGATTTTGTCGAGACCGGTGACCTGCATGAAGGCAGCAACCTCTTCTTTGGGAACTTGTGGATTAACTCCTGTCGGCACCGACATTGGCACACTGGAGACAATCACTTTCCAGGTCGCATCGGAACGTTCGAGGGTGTCTTTTAACCAGATCAGTTGTTCACGCCCAAGCATCGACTTTGGCGTCTTCAGATCATCAGGAGCGAAGTTCGCGTCACGATACTGCCGCGTATCAAGAATAATCAGTTCGAGATGCTTACCCCAACGAAAATTGCGATAAATCCGTTTCGGTGTTTCTGCGTGTTCCATGATTGGGTTGTAGTCAAGAAATGCCGCCAACCCGAGGCCAATCATGGGCTTCTCGCTATCCTTGATCGGCCCTGGCGCAACGTGCAGCGGGCCGAAATCGTTGCTGACTTCGTGATCATCCCAGATCGCGTAGTACGGCATCCGTGCCAGCATCTGACGATAACCCGCATCCTCGCGATTGTAACGCCAGTGGGCCCAGTAGTTCGGCATATCAGCCGAAGGACCAAACTCGCCTGGGACCTGCGCATTGCCATAGAGGCCTGTGGCTTCGCAGGTGAAATCTGCATAAATCATATCACCGAGAGCGAGAAAGAAATCGAGCGGCTCACGGTTGATCGCTTGAAATATACCATACCCTTCTTGTTGATCACGGCAGACACCACTACCAAGGTCGCCACTCCACGCGAAGCGGAACGCTTTCGCTTGTGTCGGTGCAGGAGCGGTGCGGAAGCGCCCTTCTTCTGTTGGACCACCAGAAACCGACACCGTGTAACGATACGATGTATCAGGAGTGAGACCCGCAACAACAATCCGACCAGCAAAATCATGCGCTGCCGTCACAGGAGCCTCACGACGGAGTGTAGTCCCCCGCGAACCGTCCTCACGCTGGACCGCGACGCGAAGCATGCCCTCGCCACTCGCGCGTGCCCAAATGACTGCGCTAGAGGCAGTCACATCTCCAACGGCAACACCGTGGGTTATCTGTTGAGCTGAGTCCTTTGCTTGCGTCGCGCGCTTTTTCTTCTCCGCTGCAGCGAGTGCACTTCCCGTAAGTCCCCCGAGCAAAACTGTAAGTAGGGCAATGTTCACGGCTTTTGCCCATATGCCCTTCCTCATCACGTCCCCCTTTTTGCTAGTCCCTCACCAAATTCCTGCTGCAGTCTGACATGTTCCTGATCGACTGACTACTGCCGATACAGTCTTCGCAAGTAGTTCCGATAGTCCTACAAACAATCATTGCAGTCAGAGATCGCTGCACTCCAAAGTGGAAGGTCTTGCAGCGGAGTGACGATACCGTGACAAACAGGGGGAAAGACCATGCAAGTTCAGTGTGATGTGTGTCAGGCTTCACTTGAGATGCCGGCAGCCAGCACGGGAAAGTCGCAGTTACAGTGTACGTGTGGAGCGCTTGTTGCCCAGACAGCAACGTCGTTCCCGAGGAATAGTGACCAACAGGTGAAAAATGGTCAGAGTGCACCATCAGCAAAACCTTTGGCCTTTCGTATAGTCGGCGAGTCACAACCGGTAACAGCGCCTGAAGAAACAGAGCCGCGCTCTTCAACTCCTACGCTTCGCATTGCCTCAGCATCGGAAGAGCTTGGCGGGGGTATGGCAGTGGCCGAAGCAGTAGCCGAAGTCGTTCCTGCTGCACGGCCCTCTCATTCAGCAGCGCGAAACAAAGCTGCAGTAGCGACAATAACGCCAGCAGCAGCGCCACCCCCTCAGACGGGCAAACGTCGTCCAGGGGCTTGGCGACAATGCCTCGAACATCCGCACGCAAAGGCTGAGACGATGTGTCCGACGTGCGCGATTGGCTACTGTCAAGAATGCAAGAAGTCGATCTGCTCAACTTGTGACAGCCCCTGCATTCCTACCTCTGGCTATCAGAAGTGGTTGGACGAGCAGCGGATGCGATCGCGCCCGATGATGGATGAAATCAAAACTATTCTGGCGTATCCGCTGCAAGATCCGATGGCGTTTATTATCTTTGCCATGATCACCGGCTTCTTTGGTTTTGCGGCGTTGTTCTCTCCTCGCGCTATTATTTTCTCGTGGGGTATTCTGCTCTGGTATTCATTCCACACGCCCTATCAGGTCGCGAGCGGCAATCTGACGCGCTTTATTCCCGAGTTTAATGACATCTCTGATATCACCCACCCGTTGCGATTAAGTGGCGCCGCGCTGCTGATTACCTGGGGACCGTTACTATTGCTCGGGGTGTTGTTCACCGCGAACGTAGGATGGGGCATGAATTTCTCGTCGATTATGGGCGGGGCACCAACTGTAGAAGAGGAAACCGTTGCCTCCCCTTCCCCGGAAGAAGACCGGCTATCTGAAGAAGTGCAGAGCCTGTTGGGAGATATCGAGGGAGAGATTGCTGACAGCGAGGAGTCTGCAGAAAGTAACAAACCAGAGAAACCGGCTCCACGCCATACGCCAGAGCCAACAACAACAGCAGCGGCTGCGGCCACCGCAGGCGAAACGACGACTGGAGTCTCAGTGCTGTTACTCCTGGCCCTGCTCTGGAAGGTCGCCTATACGCCAGTTGCTTTGATCGTCGCGGCGCTATCAAAGAACGTCACGTCAGTCCTGAACCCTCTCATCGGTGTTGATACGATCCGCCGCATGGGACCAGTCTACTGGCACGTCCTGCTCATCTACACCGGACTCACTGTGACGGAGTGAGGTATAGGAAAAATCTTTGGCATGATGCCAATTGTCGGCCAGATCGGCATGGCGTTCGTGAAGGCATACATTGCCATTGCGGTGGGATGCGCTTTAGGACTTGCCGTATTCAAGAAAGCGCCAGAGCTGGGGTGGGATTAAATCAAACTAGTCCCGTGTCTCATAACTTCGTGAGCAGTTGTAGGGCGTGCGAAGCGCGCCAACTGACTGGCGCGTGGTCCGCGCCCTACGATTTCACCCTAATGAACTTGCGAGGCACGGTACCAGCCCTCTCCCTGGCAGGGAGAGGCTTTTAGGGGTAGGCTTTTACGCTGAGCAAAGACGAGACGTCATTCCCGTGAATGCGGGAATCCAGGGAGAATGCGCAATCGTTCAGGGGTGAAGCTCCTGGATGCCCGCCTGCGCGGGCATGACGAACACGCGGATCCTCACGAGGGGAAATCCGCGCCAGTTGAGGCTTGGATAAAAAACCTACCCTTATGAGGCAGGGAGAGAGGAGTGGCAGCCACCTCCTGTCGGTGGTCAAGTTTTGTGCCGAACACTATTTGAGCAAGCGAGTGCTGACACTTAACGCAACGACACTGCAAACGGATCGTCGGTATCGTCCTCTTTTTCAGTCCCGCAGATGGTCTTGAGCGCCTGCCATTCCTTCGCGGTCATCGCCTCGCCGTTACCACGAGCCATACTGCGAATGGCCGCGACACGGGCCGTGTCACTCGGATGGGTTGAAAGATACGTCAACAACCGCGACTGGCTTCCAGCGCTCACTTTACTCATACGCTCGAAAAAGTTCACCAAGCCATCGGCACGGATGTTCGCTTTGTTCAGCATTTGCACGCCAATGCGGTCAGCCTCACTTTCATCATCGCGCCCGTGGGAGAGGTTGATCAACGCTCCGGTCGCTGCGCCCAACCCTTTGCCGGTATTACCGGAAACAAACCCCATGACCGTTTGAATACCCAATGCTCGGACGACGCCTCGGGTTGGATGGCGCTGAACTTCATGCGCCATTTCATGGGCGAGCACTCCAGCCACTTCTTCCGGTGAGGTTGCCATCGCAAGCAATCCACGCAGAATCACAATCTGTCCGCCAGGAGCAGCGAAAGCGTTAGGTATCGGCGCACGACTGACACGCACTTCAAACGGGAATGGCGCGTCAGTTGTTACCGCTAAACGTCGCACCAGCGTTTGCAACGCTTCCTTCCCCTCAGCTTCTTCACAGAACGGAGCCTCCTTCTCCACCATCGCAATGGTTTCTTGGCCCCACGCTTTCTCCACCGTTCTTGGCACAAGATAGACTAAGGCGGTGGCAGGAAACAACTTACCGCAATAGTGATTGACCGGAGTGGAGAGCCTCTGCACAAGAGCAGGGATGAGAGACGAGACCATTGTGTGCTGGCTTCGGTCTAAGTATCGAAGTCTGGTCGAAGAGCTGGATGAACGCGGGCGAC
>VGTJ01000221.1 GCA_016874775.1 Deltaproteobacteria bacterium | reverse complement strand
GTCGCCCGCGTTCATCCAGCTCTTCGACCAGACTTCGATACTTAGACCGAAGCCAGCACACAATGGTCTCGTCTCTCATCCCTGCTCTTGTGCAGAGGCTCTCCACTCCGGTCAATCACTATTGCGGTAAGTTGTTTCCTGCCACCGCCTAACGGACTATCTCGCGCAACAAGGAGAAGGCGCCTTGGACCCTGTGGCAGTACAGGGGATGGAGACGCGGCTCCCACGGCAGTTACGTGAGATCATTGAAGCGCAGGTCGGACGCTTAGCGGCAGTAGAGCAGGAGGTCTTGGCGATAGGCAGTGTTGGGGGTGTAGTGTTTAGCGTGGCGCAAGTCGTAGCGGGACTGGGGAGGCCGAGTGACGAGATTGACACCATCTGTGAGCAGTTGGTGCGACGCGGCCAATTTCTGGTCGAGCGAGGAGTGGAGCGATGGCCGGATGGGACGGTGAACGGGCACTATGGGTTTCGGCATGCGTTGTATCAAGAGGTGCTGTATCAACAAGTGAGCCCGAGTCGGCGCGCACGATGGCATCAACAGATTGGCCTGCGAACAGAAACAGGTTATGGCGAGCGTGCGAGTGAGGTCGCGGCGGAGCTTGCCGTGCATTTTGAGCGCGGGCGGGATCATGCGCGGGCGGTGCACTTTCTTCAACGGGCCGGAGAGAACGTGTTGGGTCGTGGTGCGCATATTGAAGCCATCGCGTTGCTGTCGCATGCTATTGAGACGCTGAGGGCATGGCCGGACACCCTGGAACGCGTGCAGCAGGACCTCGCCTTGCATCTCGTATTGGGCCCAGCCCTTGTGGCAGGCAAAGGCCATGGCGCACCAGAGGTCGAACGCGCCTACCAGCATGCGGCAGCTCTGTGTGAGCAGTTGCCAAACCACCCGCACCGGTGCTCGATTTTGTCGGGGCTCGGTGGGTACTCTATGGCGCACGGGGACTTCGCTGCGACCTTCGCCCTTGGAGAACAGCTCTTGCCGTTAGCCCAGCACGACACCCAGCTGAACTTCGAGATTCAAGCGCGACGACTCCTCGGCACCCCGCTCTTTTGGCAAGGCCACTTAGTGGCTGCCCGCGAACATCTCGAAAAAGGGATTGTCCTCGCGACAGCACATGCAGCCCCTTCTCGCACGGAGTTTACGCTCGACCCAGGTGTAGCGTGTCGTTCCTATGCCTCTTTCACACTCGCAGCGCTTGGGTATCCGGCTCAAGCGTTATCGATGATCCAAGAGGCCGTGATCGTCGCACAGCGATTGCTTGACCCTCACAGCCTCGCCTTCGCCCTAGAGTGTAGGAGCCGTGTCTATCTCTTGCGTCGCGAAGGCGTGGCAGCCCAAGCGTCTGCCGCAGCGCTCATGACGCACGCCCATGAGCACGGGTTTTCGTATTTTCAGCGACAAGGACTCTTCGATCATGGCTGGGCCTTAGTAGAACAGGGGCAGGAAGAAGAAGGGATTGCTCAGATTCGCCAAGCATTGTGCGCGCTACAAGAGATTGATATTCGCCTTGGTCACTCGCAGGTACTTGCCGCCCTCGGGGAAGCGTGTGGTCAGGTGGGCCAGTTTGAGGAAGGGATGCAGGTCGTTGGTGAAGCACTCACGGAAGTGGCTCAGAGCGGTGAACGAGTGTTCGAGGCGGAGTTGTATCGGCTCAAGGGCGAGCTGACGCTACAAAAGGGGGTTGGGGGTTGGGGATTAGGGGTTGGCAAAGACAAACGACAAAAGACCGAAAGCAAAAATTCCAGAGCGGTTAGCTCCTCCTCCTTACAAGCCCCAAGTCCCAAGCCCCTAGTCCCGATGGAGGTCGAGGATGAGGCTGAGGGGTACTTCCTCAAAGCCATCGCCATTGCCCGCCAACAGGAGGCAAAGTTGCTGGAGTTACGCGCAGTGATGAGCTTGGTCCGTTTGCGGCAACACGCCACCTATCACGCATTACGTGCTACACTCGCTGAGGCACTCAACATGTTATCTGAGATTTATGAGTGGTTCACCGAAGGGTTTGACACCAAAGATTTGCAAGAGGCGAAGGCACTTCTGGAAGAATTGAGTGATCGGGCGATCGGGCCATGTACTCATTGAGTCATTGCATCATCGGGTCATTGAAAAAAGTTTTCGTCACTTGCTCGATGACTCAGTCACCCGATGACCCGATCCCTCAATATAGAGCCAACATTGCCACAAAGAAGCTTTTGCTAATACTGCCGTAGTCTCGCCCACCGCTCACGGTGCCACGCCGCATCACCAAAAGTCATCTCCGTCGCCCGTGCCCGTTTGAGGTAGAACCCGGCATCGTGCTCGTCGGTCATGCCGATGCCACCATGCATTTGTACACCTTCGTTTCCGGCGAGGATGTATGTGTCTGAACAACGCGCTTTGGCTAGCGAGATCAGTGATTGCCAGTCTGGTTCATTGGCATCCGCAGCTCGTGCTGCAGCCATAACCGTTGATCGCGCTAGCTCAAGCTCCATGAAGAGTCGAGCGGCGCGATGCTGCAAGCCTTGGAAGGTGCCAATCAGCGCGCCGAATTGCTGGCGGGTTTTAAGATAGGCGATTGTGTCGTCGAAGATTTGGCTCATGCCACCGAGCATTTCGGCGCACAGGCCAATCGTTGCACGATCAACAACGTGTGACAACGACTCGTATCCTCCATCGAGCGAACCGACAATGCTGTCTTGTCCAACCTTGACGCCATCGAGTGTGAGAATGACTGACGCCCGATTATCGACCCGCTGGAGTGGTGTGAGCTTCACTCCTGGTGTGTCTTTGGCGATGAGGAAGAGGGTAATGCCTTGCGTGTCGTTCGCATTGCCAGACGTGCGAGCGGAAACGATGAAGGCATCTGCAGCCTGACCATCGAGCACCTGAATCTTCTCGCCAGAGAGCACCCAGCTTTGCCCTTGGCGCTCGGCTTTAGTAGTGACGCGATTCAGATCATAACGACTGCGCGACTCTTGATAGGCAACCGTAAGAATCTTCTCGCCACTGGCGATACCTGAAAGCCAGGCTTGTTTCTGCGCCTCACTGCCAGCGTGATTCAGTAACTCTCCAGCAAGCAGCACGGTCGAAAGAAACGGCTCTGGCGCGAGGGTGCGTCCCAGTGCTTCCAGGACAACCGCAAGATCGGCAAGCCCCATACCTGCACCGCCGTAGGTGTCAGGAATAAGAATGCCAGTCCAGCCAAGTTCAGCCATCTGTTTCCACAAGTCACGGGAAAAGCCGATGGCATCATTGGCATCACGCAGTGCGCGAATGCGACTGACCGGCGAATGTTGGCGAACAAAGTCTGCCGCAGTTTTGGCTAATAATTCTTGGTCTTCTGTGAGTACGAGTTCCATGGGAGATCCTTAAACGAAAAAAGTAGGCAGTAGAAAGCTATGGGGCTGGGGGCTAGGGGTTAGGGGCTGGTCCCCTCCTACAAGCCCCAAGTCCCAAGACCCTAGTCCCTAATTCGCGTTTAATCCGGCAACCCCAACACCCTCTTCGCAATAATATTCAACTGAATCTCGCTCGTTCCGCCTTCGATACTGTTGCCACGTGAGCGTAGCCAGTCATGGGTCAGGGCAATCTCACGTTCAGTGAACCCTTCGCCTTCCCAGCCAAGGGCATGAGGGCCTGCGATCGAGAGTAAGAGTTCCTGCCGCCGCTGGTTGAGTTCGGTGCCATAAATTTTGAACATCGAGCTTTCTGGTCCGGGCGGACGACCTGCTTTGGCGGCATCACGTGAACGATCGGCAGTAAGTTTGAACGCGAGGTTGTCCATTTCATATTGCGCGATACGATGGCGCAGGGTGGCATCAGCAACGCAACCGTCTTCAAGGCCAACATAGTCTTCTGCCCAATCTTTCATCGTGCGCTTTTTACCACCACCACCGAAGGCAGAGGCGATCATCGAACGCTCGTGATTGAGTAACGCTTTAGCAACTGTCCATCCCTGATTCACCTTGAAGATGACGTTCTTCACTGGAACTTGGACATCAGTGAGGAATGTTTCACAAAAAGGTGAGGAGCCGCTGATCAATTTGATCGGGCGTGTTTCTACGCCAGTTGTGGTCATGTCGACCAGGATAAACGTAATTCCTTCTTGCTTCTTGGCACTCGGATCAGTGCGCACCAGCATGAACATCCAATCGGAAAGATTGGCATAGGATGTCCACACTTTCTGGCCGTTGATGACGAAGAAGTCGCCATTCTGTACGGCTTTGGTCTGCAGCGAGGCGAGGTCACTGCCCGAGCCTGGCTCTGAATACCCTTGGCACCAACGGATCTCGCCCCTGACAATCTTAGGAAGATGTTCAATCTTTTGTTCTTCAGTGCCAAACTGCAGTAACGTTGGGCCAATCATCGTCAAGCCAAATCCAGACAGCGGCTCGGGCAACTTCAGCGCCACCATTTCTTCACGCAGAACTTTGGCTTCGGCTTTTGATAATCCACCGCCGCCGTATTGTTTGGGCCATTCAGGTGCAGTCCACCCACGTGCAGCCATTACCTCCAGCCAACGTTTCATATCGGGATCAGGATACTTCGCTTTGCGTCCACCCCAATTCCCCTCACCCAGTGCGAGGATCATCCCCCTCACTCCTTGTGGGGAATTGTCTAATAACCACTTGCGTGTGTCTGCACGAAATTGTTCGAGGTCGGCCATCGGTTGTCCCTCCTGGAGAATCTACTGATCAGTCACGTTAATTTTGAAAGGAGGTCGCAATGGCGTCATTCCCGCGAGAGCGGGAATCCAGGAGGATGAACCAAAAGCCTCAGCTTGAAGATCCTGGATGCCCGCCTGCGCGGGCATGACGGAGATCTCCCCTCAAACCCAGTGTGACTGGGTACTACACTACTGCGCCGCAACGCCACCATCAACCGGCATTGCCAAACCGGTGACAAAGGAAGCCGCATCTGAGCACAACCACACGACTGCTTCGCCGATTTCTTCTGGCTTGCCCATGCGTCCCACTGGTTCTGCGGCGGTCATGCGTTCTGCTCGACCAGGACGCATGCCAGTAATGCGATCGACCATTGGCGTTTTAATCACTCCTGGACACACGGCGTTGATACGAATGTTCTGCTTGGCGTATTCGAGTGCAGCGGTTTTGGTGAGGCCGACGACACCGTGTTTGCTGGCAACATAGGCAGGCATTTGCGGGACGCCAAGTAAACCGGCATCAGACGCAGTGTTGACGATCGCACCGCCACCTTGTTTGAGCATTTGCGGAATTTGATACTTCATGCACAGCCATACGCCTTTAAGGTTGATGTCGATAACGCGGTCCCATTCTTCTTCAGTGTAATCGATGGTCTTGCGTGTCGTTCCTTCGATACCAGCGTTGTTATGGGCATAATCAAGGCGCCCATAGGTGTCCACAGCTTTCTTCACCATCGCTTCGATATCAGCCGCTTTGCTCATATCGGCTTTGACGAAGATCGCATCACCACCGGCAGCTTTGATCATTTGGACGGTTTCTTCGCCACCAGCGACGACAATATCAGCAACGACAACCTTCGCGCCTTCACGGGCAAAGATCAAAGAGGTGGCACGGCCAATGCCTGAACCTCCACCTGTGACCAACGCGATTTTTCCAGCGACTAATCCAGCCATGAGTATTCTCCTTTTGGCAATGTCCAAAGTCTAAAGTCCAAAGTTGTTCTAGAGAAAGCCGACTACTGCCAACTTTGCAAGGGGGCCTACGTACTGTATGTAGGCATTACGTGATGGGTTCTAACTCTGGGACTGTGCTGTCGTCATCCGCCCGTACTAGCCCGTCATTCCCGCATAGGCGGGAATCCAGGAGCATAGGGTACTGGCCGCTGGTGTTACCTCCTGGATTCCGGGTCTCGCGCTGCTCGCCCGGAATGACGGTACTGTGATCTCACTGCGTATTTCGTGCGCACAGTACTAAGCACTACATTTGAAAAGGTGGCAGAACCATGTACATTCGTCTAGCCCTTGTTGGATGCAAGGAGCTCTGCAATCGGAGGTCGCATGAGTCAGAACAAAAAGTCGCACTATCGCGTGGTGATTATTGGTGCCGGGTCCGGTGGCCTGTGTATGGCCATCCAGCTCAAGAAAGCTGGTATTGAGGATTTCGTCATGCTGGAAAAAGCGGACGGACTGGGCGGCACGTGGTGGCATAACACCTATCCTGGCGCTGAGTGCGATGTGCAATCACACCTGTATTCGTATTCCTTTGAGCAAAAGAACGATTGGTCGAAACCATTCGCCGGTCAGGCCGAAATTCTCGTCTATCTCAATCACTGCGCCGACAAATACGATGTCCGGCGTCATATCCAATTCAAGACGCAAGTGGCTTCGGTACGCTGGCAGGACGACAAGAACCAGTGGCAGGTGGTGACCAGTACGGGTGAAACGATCGAAGCACCGATCGTCGTGAGTGCTTTGGGAATGTTCAACAATCTCGTGTGGCCAACCATTCCGGGTATTCATGATTTTCAGGGAACCTACTTCCACTCAGCGCGGTGGAATCATCAGCACGATATTAGTGGTGAACGGGTTGGCGTGATCGGCATTGCCGCCAGCGCAATTCAGTT
Source organism: Deltaproteobacteria bacterium (assembly GCA_016874775.1). Lineage (NCBI taxonomy): Bacteria > Pseudomonadati > Myxococcota > Myxococcia > Deltaproteobacteria bacterium. The sequence goes on along the minus strand of VGTJ01000221.1, from coordinate 2,086 downwards.
TGTGCCGGAGATTGCCCCGAAGGTCGGTGAATTGCATCTCTTTCAACGCACGGCTAACTGGGTGGTGCCGAAAGGCAATACGCCATACACGGCAGAAGATCTCGACTCCTTCCGCAAAAATCCAGAATTGGTGCGTCAGTCGCGAGAAAATATCTATCGCACCTGGAACACACTGTGCACCTTCGACGATAAGAAGGTGCTAGCTGATATTGAGAAGGCCGGGCTTGAACGATTGGCCGAGGTGAAAGATCCTGAAGTGCGCCGCAAGCTCACACCAAACCATCCGTTCGGCTGCAAACGGCCACTGTTCTCGGATGTGTATTATCCGGTTTTTAATCGCGATAACGTTAACCTCATCACCGAGACGATCGAAAAAGTCACGGCGAAGGGGATTATCACGGTCGATGGCAAGCTCCACGAAGTCGACACTATTATCTACTCGACCGGCTTTGAGACGACCACGTACCTCGCTGCACTTGATGTGACAGGGCGCGGTGGGCGGCCACTCAAAGAAGCCTGGAACGACGGTGCGCAAGCGTATCTTGGCATCACAACCAGTGGTTTCCCCAATCTGTTTATGCTCTATGGTCCCAATACTAACCAAGGCAGCATTATCTTCATGTTAGAGCAGCAAGTTGATTACATCATGCGTCAGATCAAACGCATGGAGGCAGAGAAACTTGCCTGGATCGATGTCCGTCCTGAAGTCATGACCGCATTCAACAATCAGCTACAGAAAGATATTGGCAAAGTCGACGTCTGGCAGGCGCAATGTGGCAACGATTTTTATTATCGTTCCAGTTCAGGTCGCCTTGTGACCCAGTGGCCTCACTCGATGGATGCGTTTGTTGAGCAGACGCATCAGGAGGATAGGAAGGCGTTTGAGGTGCAGGCGGTGGGTTGATTACTCGGGGTGGAACCTCACCCCTAGCCCCTCTCCATGACTGGAGAGGGGCGTCCAGTCATCGTAGGCCGGGATAAGGCGGTACGCCGTTCCCGGCTCGCTCTGCCGGAAACGCTCCGCTTATTCCGGCCTACACTGAAATCCCTTTACGTTTTACGTTTTTCACAACACCGCTTTCGCCAACTCTTCCACTTCAGCAACCGCCCCGGCCTTGTCAGTCTTCTTCAACCAGATTGTGGCATGGGTGACACCGATGCTTGCAAGCGGCTTGAGGTCTTCCTTTGTTCGGAACTGTCCTGGCGCGCCAAAAACAATCAGTGTGAGTGATTTGGGATCACGGCCTTTCTCTTTGGCGAGATTGGTAATCGTCGCCCAGCCTTCTTGAATCTTGTCGATCTTCATCCCGGTCGGCAGCCAACCATCTCCCCATTCAGCAATGCGTTTGTAGACATACTTCGATGAACCACCAAGCAACACTGGTGGATGTGGCTTTTGCGCAGGTTTCGGGAACGAGCGCACCGGCGGGAAGTTGTAATACGCGCCGTAATAGGATGACTCTTCTTTGGTCCATAACTCTTTCATCGCGTAGATCGCATCGCGCGTCTGCGTCCAGCGATGTTGGAAATCGGCGCCCATGATCTCGCTTTCTTCCTTTAACCAACCTGCACCAATACCAAACAGGAACCGGCCACCTGAGAAGTGATCAAGCGTGGCGATCTCTTTAGCCATCACTAGTGGATTGCGCTCTGGCACGAGGCAGACACCTGTACCGAGCTGAATCTTGGTTGTCGTGGCTGATGCACGGGCCAACGCAACGAACGGATCAGCAATGACTCCGACCGCTGGCGGAATCCGCCCATCCGGTGTTCCCGGATATTTTGAGCTGTAGTTGACTGGCAGTACTGCATGTTCCGGTACCCAGAACGAAGCAAAGCCTAACTCTTCAGCGCGTTTAGCGACGATCGCAGGATCAGCTGACTCTTGCGATGGCAGAAGAAATACTCCGACTTTCATGACGTCCTCCTTTTATGATGTGACATGATGGAAACGTAATTCTGAGTCCTCCACAGCGCGCGGCGCGGAGCGTGGAGGCAGAAACGAGACAGTGCTATGCTTGGCGGCACGGCCCCGACAAGCTAAGACCGGCGTTGCCAATGGTGCTGCAGGAGCCCATTTCTGAGT
>VGTJ01000220.1 GCA_016874775.1 Deltaproteobacteria bacterium | reverse complement strand
CGACGATGAGTTTCAAGCGCTCAATATCAAACCCGGTAAGTTTCATGGCGATTGGAACTATACGCTTCTTCCTCGCTCTTAATCGGTAACTTAATTCTTGCCCATGCCTTAGTTACCCGATCGAAGGGGGTTGGGTGCTGGACAATCCCCCATACAGGTGGATTCGTGCCTGACTCACTCACAATGAGACCCTCCGCCTCAGAGTATTGCTTCTCCTGATTTCGCCTATCTTGCGTTTCGTCTCAACCGAAGAGGAGAGAGGGAATATGCGGTCTTTTGACATCATGGATGCTGACGGGCATGTGTATGAAAAAGATAGTGAACTCTTTACCTATCTTGAGCCCCCCTACGCTGGGGAACAATCAGTCTTGGCGTTCCCCTTCTGGCCAACGATCGACGGATTTCATCGCGGAGCCATGCTGGGGCGGTTAAACATTCACAAGTCGTTAGAAACAAACGCCTCCATCTGGCTGAACTTTCTTGACCAGGCCGGGATTGCTCAGACGGTGCTCTATCCTACTGCGGGCTTAACCTGTGGCTTCATCAAAGACCCAGAGTGGGCGATCGCTGTCACCCAAGCATATAATAACTGGTTGTTTGATCGCTATTGTCGTGAGAGCCCACGGCTGCTGGGCATGGCGCTCATTCCGCTGCAAGATCCCTCAGCAGCCGTGCAAGAACTGCGGCGTGCAGTCACCAAACTCGGAATGGTTGGTGCAGTCCTACCGGCGACAGGTCTCAGATTTCCCCTTGGCCACGCGCAGTTTGATCCAATCTATGCGGAAGCGGAACGGCTTGGGTGTGCGCTGGCAGTGCATGGCGGACCCTCGCAAGGATTGGGGCTTGAGCTGTTGGACAAGTATGCCCAGATGCACACGCTGAGCCATCCGTTCGCCCAGATGATGCAGCTGACGAGCATCATTATGAGCGGCGTGTTAGATCGCTTTCCGCAGTTACACATCGCCTTCCTCGAAGCGGGAGTGAGTTGGGTACCGTTTCTCATCGACCGGATGGATCGGTCTTATGAAGTGCGCCGCCGCCCGGAGTATGTCGGTGACGTGAAACAGAAGCCTAGTACCTATGTCAAAAGTGGCCGGATCTTTTTTAGTGTCGATCCCGGAGAAACGACCCTGCCCACGGTCTTTAAAACCATAGGGACTGATGCGTTGTTCTTTGCTTCAGACTTTCCGCATGAGGTGAATCTCGAACGCTGTCAGCAGGAACTGCCTGTCCTTATGCAAATGGCAGAACTCTCTGACAAAGAAAAGCGCAGTATCTGTGCTGACAATATGCACCGTTTCTATCGTCTTTCGCAACGCGAAAAAGCTGCCAGATGATGATCTCCGATGAATGGAGCGATGCTGCTCGTTTGTTGACGGCCACCAGGAAAGCTACATGCGCGACACCAGAATATCTGGACCTGAGCGAGTACCCATTCGTGATGTCATTGATCATGTGGCGGAACGCTCTGCAGGTGCCCCATTCCTCCTGAGCCCAGAAACACAGCGCAGTGTCACTTTTCGAGAGTTCCAACGTCACGTTGCCCGCTGGGCTCAGTATCTCGTCAGTTTAGGGTTCACCAAAGGCGACAAAGTTGCCTGCCTACTCGACAATGGTCTGTTCTCGGTCGAATTGTTGTTTGGCGCCATGTATGGCGGTTTTGTGCCGGTGCCACTGAACGTGGTCGCTGGCCCCGCCCAGGTTGCTCACACGCTGGGTCATTCAGATGCACGCGTCGTATTCGTTGCCGATGAATACCAACAGTTACTTACCAACAGTATCCAACAAATCGAACGTCCGCTGCAGATTATCCCTGCCGATCCCGATGCCGGGCCTGAATGGCGGGGCTCGGCGAGTAAAGAAGTCACACTTCCTCACGTCCATGAAGACGATGATGCCCTCCTCATCTACACGTCAGGGAGTACGTCCCAGGCCAAAGGCGTCGTGTTCACTCAGCGGAATCTGCTTGCTGGGGTTGCCAATACCATTGCCGTCTACCAGTTCACCCCCCCAAGATCGGTCGCTGTGCCTCCTGCCGCTCTACCATCTCAATGCTCTCACCGCGACGCTCCTGCCGATGTTGCTAAGCGGTGGCTCTGTCGTCATGCCGCACCGGTTTAGTGTGTCCCAGGTGTGGCAGTGGGTGGAAGAATATCAGTGTACGTGGTTTGCAGCGGTCCCAACTATCCTTACGCACCTGGTGAATTGGACTGATCCTGCTGATGCAGGTCTGGCAGATCGTTTCCGCCAACTGCGTTTCATTCGCTGCTCCTCGGCGCCACTTGCTTCGTCGTTGCATCGCACCTTTGAGGGGAAATTTCCGTTTCTACTGGTCGAAGCGATGGGAATGACCGAAGCGGGGGAACTCTTTCTTACCCCTCCTTCCCGTGCGCGGCAAAAGATCGGCTCCCCAGGCCTTCCCTGTCATGAAACGAAGATCGTCAACGAAGATGGGCACTCTCTCCCAGGCGGACAAACCGGAGAGATTCTCATTCGTAGCCCCCGCATCATGAAAGGCTACTACAAGAATGCCGAGGCGACGGCTGCGGTACTCAGCCCTGACGGTTGGCTACGGACTGGTGATCTCGGGTACCAGGATGCCGATGGGTATGTCTTCATTGCCGGACGAGCCAAAGAGATCGTCATCAAAGGCGGAGAAAATATCGCAGCGCGGGAGATCGATGATGTACTCATGCGACATGCTGCCGTCCTTGAAGCTGGGGCTGTAGGAATACCTGACTCGTATCTCGGCGAGGACCTCGTTGCCTATGTCGTATTGAAACCAGGTTACCAGTGTTCAGCGCAGGAGTTACTCACACACTGCGCCCAGCTCTTGGGAGAATTCAAAACGCCGAGCCAGATATATTTTGTTCAGGACTTGCCCAAAGGCCCGTCTGGCAAGATGCAGCGTTTGAAGTTGCGAGAGCGCAGCCCTGCAGCTACAGCCGTACAGCCCCCACCCATCGCCCAACACCCACAACTTAACCTTATAGACCAGCAGCAGTCTGGGTATGTCGCACCACGAACATCGGTCGAAGAAAAACTCGTGACAATTTGGGTAACCGTGCTGCAGCGTGCGCCGATCGGGGTGCACGACAACTTCTTCACGTTAGGAGGACACTCTTTGTTAGCAGCGGGGATTCTCGCACGGGTGCGGGATACCTTTCGGGTCAGCCTCCCGTTGCGCGTGCTCTTTGAGGCTCCTACCGTGTTGCCGCGCTCGCAGAGCAGATTGAGGCCGCTTGTCTCGTCGACAACAGCACGCTTGTGCCTCCTATCCAGGCGCTTCCACTCGACCGGACAATCCCCCTCTCTTTTGCCCAACAACGTTTATGGTTTCTCCAGCAACTCGATCCGCGGTCGACCGAGTATAACATCACTACCGCTCGCAAGTTTATCGGGCCGCTCAATATCTCCGCTTTGGAACAGAGCCTGGCTGAGATTATTCACCGCCAGGCAAGCCTACGGACAACCTTTCCCGTCATCGCTGGGCAACCGATTCAGTCGATCGCTCCATCCATACCGTTCTCTCTGACAACGATAGATCTTGCCGCGTTCACCGATGAAGAACGCGAAGCGGCCGTACAGCAACATGCGCGGGAAGAAGCACAGCGACCTTTCGATCTTGCTGCCGGGCCATTATTGCGGGCGACGCTGTTCCACTTGGCGGACAACGAGCATGTGTTGCTCTTCTCCATGCACCACATCATCTCTGATCGCTGGTCGATGGAAGTATTCTTCTCGGAACTGAGCACCCTCTACACGGCATTTTCTACGCACCAGCCTTCGCCTTTACCAGCATTGGCTATTCAATATGCCGACCTCGCAACCTGGCAACACGATTGGTTACAAGGCGAAATACTCGACCAGGACGTTGCGTATTGGCGCCAACAGCTAAACGATGCGCCCCCCGTACTGACACTTCCGACCGATCATCCGAGACTGCCCGTGCAGACGCACCGTGGCGCGCACCAGCGTACGCATTTTCCTCTCTCGCTGACGCAAGCCTTGCACGAATTGAGTCGTCAGGAAGGCACCACGCTGTTCATGACCATGTTAGCTGCCTTTCAAGTGTTGCTGTGCCGCTACACCGGTCAAGATGACATTGCCGTAGGTTCACCCACCGCAAACCGTACCCACGTCGAGACCGAGCAGTTAATTGGCTTCTTCGTCAATATGCTGGTGTTGCGGACCAATGTATCTGGTAACCCGACATTCCGGGAATTGCTTCAGCGCGTGCGCGAAGTCGTCTTGGGAGCCTACGCACACCAAGCCATACCATTTGAAAAGCTCGTAGAAGAATTGCGTCCAGAACGGACACTGAACTATTCTCCACTTTTTCAAGTAGTGTTTCACCACCGCAACGTTCTACCACAAGCAGCAGAGTTTCCTGGTATACGAACGGAAGTGCTTCGATATGAGAGCGGCTCTGCACAGTTCGATTTGACGCTGGCTTTACGCGAAACTGCAGAGGGTCTCGAAGTTGAAGCTGAGTATGTGACGGACCTCTTTGAGGAGACCACTATTACACGGCTGATCGGTCACTATCGGACCTTGCTCGAAGGAATCGTCAATCAACCAGATAAGCCGATTGCCACGTTGCCCTTGCTCTCGCGTCAAGAAGAGCAGCAGATCCTCATTGACTGGAACAACACAACACGTGATGATTTCCCAGACACCTGTCTCCACAATGTGCTCGAAGCACAAGGAGAAAAAGCCCCTGATGCCGTAGCTGTCGTCTTTGACAAACGATGGCTGACGTATCGCGAACTCAACAACAAAGCCAATCAGCTCGCCCATTACCTACAGAAGCTCGGTGTCGGCCCAGAGGTGTTCGTCGGCGTATGCGTAGAGCGCTCGCTAGAATTATTGGTGGGGCTTCTCGGAGTTGTCAAAGCAGGAGCCGCGTATGTGCCGCTTGATCCCGACCTGCCTCAGGACCGCCTTACATTCATGCTGAAAGATTCCGGTGTTCGCGTTCTTCTCACGCAAACTGCTCTGCTGCAGAAGCTGCCAGACTGCCCAGCTCAACTTGTGTGTCTTGATAGCGATTGGAGGAACATTGCAGGCGAGAGCACGACTCCCCCGGTCACAGAAGTCACGCCCGACAATCTCGCATACGTCATTTATACCTCAGGGTCTGCAGGCACCCCGAAGGGAGCACTCAACACGCATCGGGGGATTTGTAATCAGCTGAGATTGATGCAGGAAACCTATCGATTATCAGAGACCGATCGTGTTCTGCAGAAAACTCCCTACAGCTTCGATGCTTCAATCTGGGAAATCCTCTGGCCGTTGATGGCTGGTGCAACAGCAGTGCTTGCCCATCCACAAGAATATCGTGACCCTCGCTATCTTGTCCGGCTGATTATCGAACAGCAGATAACGGTCCTGTTCTTTGTTCCGTCCATGCTCGGAATGTTTTTAGAAGTAGCTGACGTTGAAAAATGTCACTCCCTGAGACAGATCATCTGTGGCGGAGAAGCGCTCACCCTTGAATTGCAGCAGCGCTTCTTCCGTCGCTTACCAGCTCGTTTGGATAACTGGTACGGCCCGACCGAAGCAGCGATCGCGGTCGCGTATTGGGCCTGCAAGCGGGATGATACACGTGAGACTCTGCCAATTGGTCGGCCCACCGCCAATACACAGATTTACCTGCTTGATGAATATCTCCAACCGGTGCCGGTGGGCATCCCAGGCGAGTTGCACATCGGCGGCGTGCAAGTTGGCAGAGGCTATCTCAATCGCCCAGGACTCACTGCGGAGAAATTCATCCCTGATCCGTTCAGTGGGCGACCGGAGGCACGTCTCTATCGGACTGGTGATCTCGCACGTTACTTACCGGATGGCAGCATGGAGTTTCTCGGGCGTATCGATAATCAAGTAAAAATTCGCGGATACCGTATTGAGCTAGGGGAGGTAGAAGCGGTATTGGCGCAACATGCGAGTGTGCGAGAAGCCGTTGTCACAACGAGAGAGGACGCAAGCGGAGATCAGCACCTGATTGCGTACCTTATTCCTCATACACTGGCGCGTATAACTGAAGACGTGCGCGCCTATCTCAAAGCGAAGTTGCCTCCCTACATGGTCCCAAGTGCCTTCGTCTTCCTTGAAGCCTTCCCTCTCACTCCGAATGGGAAAATCGATCGCAAGGCGCTACCCGCTCCAACCCAAAGCTTGTTAGAGGCAGGACACGCCTATGTTGCACCGCGGACGCCAATAGAGGAAACGGTTGCAGGTATCTGGTCAGAGGTGTTGGGAGTGCAACAGGTCGGGGTGTACGATAACTTCTTCGCTCTCGGTGGTCACTCGCTCAGAGCCATGCAATTTATCAACCGCGTGCGCTCGAGTTTCGCAGTGGAGCTTCCTCTACGCAGTTTGTTTGGAACGCCAACGGTGGCTGACTTAGCTACGGCAATTGATGCAGTATCGCGGATGGAGAAACCAAGTGCAGAGCCAGCATCATCTTTGATTCCACTACAACCGGACGGAACCAGACCACCATTCTTTGGTGTCCCAGGTCATAATGGAGATGTGTTCTGTTACCTCGCACTAGCACAGAAGCTTGGTCCAGAGCACCCTTTCTATGGTCTTCAGCCTCCTGGCACTGACGGTAAGCGTCCACCGCTCACAGATGTGAAAGAGTTGGCGGCATATTTCGTCAACGACATTCGTCGGTTCCGACCCGAAGGGCCATACCTCGTTGGCGGATATTGTTTAGGCGGGATCATCGCTTTTGAGATTGCCCAACAACTGAGGAGCGCAGGTCAGGAAGTCGCACTCTTAGCTCTGTTTGGGACACAATCACCGACTGCCCTGACCGTTTCCCACCGGATTCGGAGGCGAAGCTGGCGGTATGCGCAGCGCATGGGCAACTGGATGAGGATGCTCTGGCATTCACCGTTGCGAGAGCACCCCCGCTATGTTCTCGAGAAAATACAACAGCGACAGAGAGAGAAAGAGAAACACGCCTCGAACCTGTTGCACTATCCCCATCGGCCTTACGTCGAACAAGCAACCGTAAAAGCAGCGCATCGCTACCAGCCCGAGAGATACGCCGGGCGCATCTCCCTTTTCATACCGAATCCGGATCCTCGTAGCTTATACAATAGCCGCTTCCTGGAGTGGCAAACCTTAACAACTGCTCCCTTCGATAGCGAAGTTGGACCACCAGAGTGCACGAGCGATATGATGCTGCGTGAGCCGTACGTACAAATCTTTGCCGAGCTGTTGCGTACCCGCCTTGATCAGATCAAAGTGTAGGGGTGTGATACACCTCAACTCGTTATAAGGAGGGGACTGATGATCAACTACAAAATTATCTCTGGCGATACCCACATCGTTGAACCACCAGATCTGTACACGTCGCGCATGTCTGGCAAATGTCGTGACCGAGCACCGTATATCAAACGACAAAAGACCGCTGACGGCAAAGACTCAGACGCCTGGTTCCTCGGCGATACGCAAGTTGTGACTCTTGGTGCGGTCACCCAAGCTGGACGGCGCTTTGATGACCCGGAAAAGATCGACTTCGTTGGCATCTGGGAAGATGTCCGTGAAGGCGCCTATCAACCGGGCGCGATGTTGAAAGAGCTAGAATTCGACGGAATATGGGGTGCGATTATCCAACCAAGCCAGGGGCTGTTTTGGTATCACATCGAAGATAGTGAACTGCTTTCTGGTCTATGTCAGGCCTATAACGATTGGATTGCCGATTTCTGCAAACCACATCCTGATCGTTTAAAAGGGATCGGCATGCTTAATGTCGATAATGTTGCAGAGGCGTGTGCAGAGTTGAAACGAGTGGCGAAACTCGGACTCGCTGGCATGTTCATCCCAGTGACGCCAACACCAGGCCAACCCTATCGAGATCCTGTGTACAATCCGTTATGGGCAACCGCCGCAGACTTAGAGATGCCGCTGCTGCTGCATTTAGCGACACAACGCGCCAATGTCCCAGGGTGTGAGATCAGTACAAGTTTTACGACCTTCACTGCCGCAGGCTTACGACCAACGCAAGATTATTGGGTGCGCTACTCACTCACAGATATGATTTTTTCTGGCGTGTTTGAACATTATCCACGTTTACTGGTCGGTTCAGTCGAACACGAAGCCTCATGGGTTCCGCATTGGCTCAAGCAAATGGACTACACGTACAAAGAACGTCCGGTCTATCGTGGCTATCAATCGAAAGAAGGCTTACTACCAAGCGACTACTGGCGACGCAATTTATTTGCGGTCTTTCAAGAAGATGAGGTGGTCGTCGAGTTACGCCACCGCATCGGCATCAACAACCTGATGTGGGGCAACGACTTTCCGCACTCAGAGTCAACGTGGCCGAAGTCACGCGAATTCCTCTCGAACATGTTTACTGGCGTACCAGAGGCAGACTTACGGAAGTTGACGTGTGATAATGCCGCGCGGGTTTTTCACTTTTCGCTTTCTTAACTCTCTTCATGGAGTATCTTTTCGGAAATTCCCTCTCCCTCCCAGGGAGAGGGCTAGGGTGGCCTGATGAACGAAGAGGAAACACGAGAGGCAGGAAGGAGGAAAGAGCGACACCCGATTTGTTCCGCGGGAGCAAGCAAAGAAGGTCTTGTGAGCGAGCAGCGATGGAGCTAAGAGCGACATAGG
>VGTJ01000219.1 GCA_016874775.1 Deltaproteobacteria bacterium | reverse complement strand
TCTTCCAAATGCTCGGCCAGATACGTACAGGTGCAATTCTTCGGCGTGCTCACCAAATATTCGACGTACTGCTTCTTGGTAATCATATCCCTAAAATGATACTTGTGGTCCTCAAGCGTAAGTCCTGGAGGATATACGCGGACGTCTTGCCTTGGCCGCGGTCTGGCAAAATGGCGACGGCACCTCCGCAGCTTGCGAGCAACGAGGTAATGCGTTCTTCACTGAACTGTGCTTGATCTTGGGCGTCGCCAATCAAACGAAAGCCGACCTGCATGAGACGTTGACAAATGGCATCGGCTAACGGACGCTCGCTCTCTTTCCAGCTGCGACTGACATAGATATCTCGTGTTTTTTCAAATTCGAGATCAACCTCATCATAGTACAAGTCAGCAAGGAATTGGCCATACGTTTTGGCATCGCCCTGTCCGTGCAGTATATCAATCCATTTGGTTGTTTGTAAAAAGCCGGGAACTTCGCACTCTTCAATCCGCAGGGGAATGATGCGAAAGTCTTTCCATCTCGTACGTTGGCTGATTGCGGTCTCGTATTCTTCTTTGACCCATCCCGACTTTATCGAAGAGGGAGACAGGACGAGAATCAGGCTACGACACTGGGTGACTGCCGTTGCTAGGTGTGTTGCGATGGTTGCCCCTGCCGGTAGATGGCGAGCATCGTACCATACTGGGATTCCCGAGGTGTTGCTGAGCCAGTCATAGAGGTGGTCAACGACTACTTTATCAGCATGCGCATGACTCAGGAATGTATGGAATTTGCGCTTATGAATGGAAACATCGGCCATGACCTAGACCCTCCATGTCAAAACAATACCTAAGGGTAGGGGAACTTGTCCATGCTCTGGGAAGACTCACAAAGCAAAAGAGCAACCCACTGTCGAGGGTATAAGCACCTTTTGCTTTCTCCTCACTCTTACGTTGGCAACCCATCTGCTCACGTGACTCCCGTTGTAAAGATTTAGCTTGTCGCTGATAGCGATTGCTTACCACAGGGTCGCGGGATCGAGGATATGGACGTGCCCGGCATGTTTGGTGACGGTGTCGTGCATGTGTTGGGTACCCCCCAGACCGTCACCACCTTTACGATTCCATAGGCAAATGAAGTGAAGGTTCTCCGCGTCCCACGATAAGGCGGTGTATAACCTCCACAGGTTGTTGCGCGCGAACGCATTGATACCTTTGGGAAGTGGGCCGAGTTCATCTGGCATCACGAGAAGTGTGGTATTGGCATTGTTTTTGGCGGCCAAGAAGCGCTCGCGCCAGTTGTCGCCAGCGAAATTCACTGATGCTTCTAGAAACTCGGCTTCCTCAAACGGAATCCGCATTGCTAACGGTACGCCGCGAGTGAGGCAGGCTTCGGCGAACAGTAGATCCCCGCCACACGCGCCACCACAGAGGGCAAGATCTTCAGATCCGGCCCCGAGTTCTTCCAGTTTTTCCATAATCGCCCAGGTAGCAACTGCTTCTTTCTCTGCCGGAAAACGTGGCGCTGGTCGATCGGGAGCATCAATCATATGTCCACTGAAAAGAAACACGTTACGCGGTTTCCACCGTACTTGCGGTGTAGTGAGTTTCTCTAGTTCACGGTCGAAAATCTTTAAGCCAGCATCGACCTCTCTCGGACGGAAACCGAGGTCTCGCAACAAGAGGAGTTGTTGCCGCGACGAATCGAGCGCGAACCAATCTTTTTCGGCAACGGCGACGGCGACTCGATACTGCCGCTCGATTTGGGGTTTGTCTGCAGACAAGAGCTCGAGGTCACCAAGAGTTACTCGTGCCCAGTAGTCCTTCGGTGTATCGGTAAGAGTACTCTGTACCGCCCATCGCACTCCCCCTTCTAAGGCAATTTGCTCTTCCGTTTTATCCTCGTTGAGCAGTGTTTGTTTGAGCGCGAGCAAGGTAGCCGCATTTATGCCTAAATAATAATTGCGGGGGTCTTTGCGAAACCCATTCACGTAGGCATTGATTGCTTCATGGAGAAAACCTTCTTCAGCCAGCGCATCTTCGCGCATTTGCTCAAGTGTCTTGTTTGGTGCGCGCCACCTGAGTGTCCAGGCATCTTTTTCGATACGACCGAGCATGGCCCAGCTCTCGGCGTCATTAGGATGATCCTCAACGACCGCCTTCAACCATTCTTTTGCTTCATCGTGTTTGTTGAGGCGACCAAGGAGTAAGCCTTTTTGGCGGCGACTTTCGAGGTCAGTAGGATCTATTTCTAACGCTTCCTGATACTGATGCAAGGCATACGAAAACTGCCCGAGCGAAAGCAGCGCCTTGCCGGCTTTACGACGCGCCTCGGGTTGCAACATGCGCGACGGCGTTTCTTTGGTGAAGACAAGAATGTCGCCTGGCAGACTTTTCCTTCGAGCGATTTCGATGCGCTGTGCCCATTGTTCGTAGGCCTCCCAAAACTCTTTCGCTTCCTCAACTCGAAGTGACTTCCAATCCGGCTCCTGGAGGTATCGCAGGTTGTGATACACTGGGCTGACTTTGCGTCCATGCCATGCTGCCATCGTTTCTGTCGCAAGTGTTGCTAAGTCTTTCTTGTCCGCTTCGAGAAAAGTGGGATCGGGAACACCATCTTTAATGTGGTATCGCTGGGTGCGCTCGCCAGCCACATCAAAGGGCATAAATTCCCGCCGACATTGAATCTGGATCACTCCGCGTGCGCGCAAGCCATGTCTCACCCCGAGTTCGTACCAGACATTTGGATTATCGATCGACACATCTACTACGACGAGATCAGCAAGCAAGAGTTCCTGAAACATATCTACGTGAATGCTGCCAGCTCGCTGCTCTTTGTCCGCACGAAACACGTCAAAGCCGGCGTCTGTGAGTGCTGGCTTAATGTATTCGTCATAGACTTTGTTGAAGTCGATATTTTCTTTTGTCCCGAAGGGCATTGCAACAAATGCATGTAATGCCATTGTATCCTCCTTTGTGGTGAGATGGCCGGTCGTGGCTATGTCTCTTTGCCCGGCGCTTCTGCCAGGGAGCACGTTTGGAGGTATTCGGCTGATCCCACGTACTTCTTCCACTCTTCCTTGGTGAGATCTCGACGTAAACGGCTACAGACCTCGCGGGCCGCATCTTCTCGACGCCACAGCCAACGGAATTGGACGTTGTTCCAGTTCGCAGTCATCACATATTTGCCATCGGGGCTAAACGCAACCGTGGTGACGCCGTCGCTATGACGTAAACGTGTGACCTCTTGAAAGTCGGGTATCGTCCATACGCGTGCGATGTTGTCCGAACCCGCAGTGACGAGATGCTGTCCATCAGGACTAAAGGCGAGAGCGGTGACGGTTTCTTCTCGTTGTAACGAGGCAACGATCTGTTGTCGGTGCCGATCCCAGATGCGAATGGTTTTGTCCCATCCTGCAGCTGCAAAGGTCTGGCCGTCAGCACTGAATGTGATGGCAGCGGCTCCCTCTTCGTGTAAGACCGATGCCAACTCTCTCCCAGAAGTGGTACTCCAAAGACGGACTGTTTCATCCCATCCCGCAGTCGCCAGGAGATGTCCGTCGCGACTAAACGCTAGGGTCGCAACTCCTCCACGATGGAGAATGTCCATCCGATGCCGAGGGTTGGCTGTTTCCCACGCGTACGTCGTTCGATCCCATCCGGCGGTGACGACATACTTGCCATCGGGGCTAAATGAGAGTGAGGCGACTCCGCCAGGATGCGTCATACGTGCCAGCGGCTGGCAGTTGTTGCGGCGACAGCGTGCGATCTTCCACACTGCAATCGTTGCATCCCACCCTACCGTCGCGAGGGTATTGCCGTCAGAGCTGAAGGTAAGAGCTGCTACCCCAGGCAGATGCCGCATAGTAGCGACCTCGTGTTTGCTCTCTTGGTCCCACACATGAATTGTTGCGTCATCATCTGCAGTAGCCAGATATTTCCCTTCGGAGCTGAGGCTCACTGCTGCCACACGTGGCATGTGGGTGAAGACTGTGAGTCTCCGTCCAGTGCTGGACTCCCAGAGCAATGCGCTTGGATCATAACTCGCAGAGACGATGTACTGGCCATCAGGACTAAAAGTGGCAGCGGTGACCTTGTTGGTATGGAACAGGCGGACGTGCCCTTTTGTTGCGGGAAATTCCCAGACCCGCGCTGTGCCATCGTGACTCCCCGTGATAATTTTCTGAGAGTCTTGGCGAAAAGAGACCGTGACAACTCCCCCCTCGTGGGGCAGTTGGGCGATCTCACGTTTGTTGGTCCGTTGCCAAATCCGGGCGACATTGTCCCATCCTGCCGAGGCCAAGAAGTTTCCATCCGGGCTAAATGCGAAAGCGGTCACGCCGTTACGATGTGAGACGTGAGCGATTTGTTGGCTCGTCTCGACGTTCCAGATACGTACGAGTGGACCATAGGTTGCAGTGGCGATCAGTCCACCATCCGGGCTAAACGCTACCGCAGTCACACCTTCCGTATGCGTCAGCCTTTTGATCTCACGCCGAGCCGCGAGATCCCAAATACGTACGGTATTGTCCCAACTGCCCGAAGCCAGCGTGCGACTATCGGGACTGAAGGCGAGGCTGGTGCCCCCGTTATCGTGCGAACTGCGGAGAATCTCACGATTGGTGTTGAATTCCCACACACGTACGGTGCCGTCCCAACTGGCGGTAGCCAGATACTTGCCATTTGGGCTAAAGCTGATAGCGGTGATCCCGTCTTCGTGGGCCATCGGGGAGAGTTCTTGACCTGTGGCGGCAATCCATATGTGGGCACGTCCATTCCAATCGACGGTGGCCAAGTAGGTATTGTCCGGACTAAAGGTCATGGCTGAAATTCCACTCTGGTGCGAGAGCGAAGCGATAAGTTGTTGGTCGCTCACTCGCCAGATGCGAACAACGCATGAATAGCCTGCCGTGGCTAAGAACTGGCCGTTGGGACTAAAGGCGACCGCGGCGACCCCGACCTGTGCCGTTGCACAAGGGAGGAGAACGGCCCCTTGTAAAACGGCCTGATCGGATTCAGGAGAAGGGGAGAGCTTAATCACGGCGACGGCCAAGAGTTCTCGGAGGGAAGATAGATCGGGGCGATTTTTCAACGCCTCAACTTGTAACGCCAGTTGTCGTGCGAGAACGGTTTTCGTCTGCGAGCGGGCATATTGCCACTGACACAACGCAATCACTGCGAGTGTGGCGACAATGCCGAGGCTCGTGGTTGCCAGGCTCAGCCATACTCCTCTGCGTTTGGTCGTTGCCTGACGACTGGCGAGGATATATTGCGTTTGCATTGGTGAGGGTTGCGGGTCTTTCTTCTCAGCGTGCGCCAGCCACTGTTCCGCTTCACGCAATTCCCGTCCGCGCGCGAGCAGGCTCTCTTCCTGTCCTGCACGATTCCATTCTTCGGCTTTGATCAACCAGCGCGTGTGGGCATGGACCCACTCCGGGTCAACATCGAGAACTTCTAAGAGTGCGGTAAAGGCAGTGGAAAAATCATCAGTAGCGCGGAAAAACTGCCACTGGCGTGCAGCCAGCGCTTGCGGAATCGTTTTTTCGTCCACTGTCCGATGATAGATCGGCACGATGCGTTTGTTATGTTCGACGGCATAGGCCAGCTCTTGTTGGCAGTAGGTGGAACTCAACGCATCTGGACTCATCACGAAGAGGAAGGCTTCTGTTGCTTCAATAGCGGCGCGAATCCGTGGCCAGAATTCCTCTCCCGCATAGAGGTCATCGAGGTCGACCCAGCTCTCACGACCTGCAGCCGTGAGCGTGGTTTGGAGTTTCTGTACGAAGTCCTTATCTTCACGCGCGTAGGAAATAAAAACAGCGTCCATATTCTCCTCGGTAAGCTCAATGCTGTGGTCCAACCCCTCATATGGTAGAGCAATGAATATGCCATTAAGGAGATATGCAGAAAAATGGCGCCGTTGGCAACCTGTCGTACTCGTAAAAAATCAAAGAGTTACAGCGTGAATGAAGCGGAGGAAAGAAGGATGAGGCGAAGAAAACTCAGGGTGGCAGGTGTCAACATTTGTTGACAGAGGTGGCGCTGTTGTCGCAGATGGATACCTCTACTGGCTTGTTCAGGAGTGCTGTGACGCTCGGGAACTTGCCGCACTTCTCCTTATGTATTGCAAAGATCTTGCGTCGTAGACCGTTCCCGGCGCTCTCTGAGCCGGAAACGCTGCGCTTATTCCGGCCTACGGTCTTTCTACATCACAGTGAAGACTTCCCCTGACACTTCCATATCACTGCACGACGGCGCGTGCCAAGGTGCTGCGATAGGGCTCTTGGAGAGTGAGTAGCGCATCAAGAAAGGTCTTCTCGGCCCAGCAGATATCTTCATCTGAAGCACGGGCAGGATCACCCGTGAGTAACTCGCCAAGATGGTCAGCTTGGTCTGGAGGGAGGCTCTTGAGTAGTGACCCAAAGGCTTCGGGGAACTGGTCTTGCAGAATCATCTTTGGTGGTTTCTGGTCCTTTGCTTCCGCAAGGACTGCCGTTTCTTTCAATGCGAAAAAGGCTTGGATATCTGACGCGCCTAGTTTGGCTAAGGCGGCGTGAGTCTGTGTTGAGGTCGCTTTGTCGCGAACGACAGATGCACAGGTAGTGATGTCAGTAGAAGAGAGCAGCTTGCGCCGCAGCTCTACACGTTGAAAGAGCTGGTCATCACTCAAGCGTTTCCAGCCACGTCGGGCAAGCCGGTCGAGCACTTCGTCAGAGGTACCTTGTGATTGTTCCTCCAGTGCTTTTTTCACTTCCGGTTGCGCAAGCAGACGTTGTGCAGTTTGCTGTGCAAGCGTTTCGACAGAAACAGGTGCAGTCGACGTCGCGGCCTCTTTGTTGCTGCAGCCCGGAGCCGCAGCGACAAGTAATACACTTGCCCAAACGATGGCTGTGAGAGGTGTGCTCATGGAATGGCTCCCTTCCAAGGGCCTGGCTATAATTCTGATCCGTGTCTGCTGTCAACCGTTATGTGCCGGTTGCCAAAACGATACTACTCAGGCAAAACAAACACCAGCGCTCTAGCAAAGGAGGAAAAACTGTATGGTGACGTTTATTGCGAAGCTGACAGTCAAGGAAGGGAAAGAAAAAGAATTTGCCGACACGATGAAAAATGTGGTGCCCAAGGTTCGTCAAGAGGCAGGAAATCGTGCGTACACGATGTGCCAGTCAAAAGAGAATCCTCGCGTGTTCATGTTCTTTGAAGAGTATGTTGATGATGACGCCGTCAAAGCGCATCGCAAACATCTAGGTGAACTCGGTGTGAACCTTGGTGCGATTCTCGATGGCGCACCTGTGTTAGAGTTCTACGATAAGATTGCCTCGTAACCAACGAAGACAAGATGCTGGGTGTTCGGTGCTCGGTGCTCGGGAAGAAAAAAGCAAGGTTCTTACTTCCGCCGCAAATGTTGCTGCCTATTTTATAACACCCAACACCCAGCACCCAACCCCTAGCACCTAGCACCAGTGATTGCCCGTAACAACCTACTCATTTTTCTTGCGCTTGTTGTCCTCTCCGGCCTGGCCTGGGCGATGACGGTGTACCAGGCCGACGGCATGGGCTGGGGTATGTTCACGTGCAGCATGACGATGGGCACGCCATTCTCTTTCAGCAACGTGGTGCTCTATATCGTGCTGTGGGGAGTGATGATGGTCGCGATGATGCTGCCAGCCATGACCCCAATCGTCGAGATTTTTCACACCATGGCGCGGCGACGCCAAGAGCAGTCATTACCTTTTACTCCGGTGTGGGTGTTCGTGGCCGGGTACTTTGTCCTTTGGACCCTCACTGGTGGTGTTGGTTATGCAGCTGATCTTGCGATTCAGTCGTTGCCGACGCAGTTTCCTGCGTTGCGTACCTACGGCATGGTGATCGGTGGAGTGACGCTGATTGCAGCCGGTATCTATCAGTTGACCCCGCTGAAATATCTCTGTTTGTCTCAGTGCCGCTCACCGATGGGATTCTTACTCAGTAGCTGGCGTGATGGACACTGGGGCGCGTTTCGCATGGGGGTCGATCACGGCGTCTACTGTCTTGGGTGTTGTTGGAGTTTGATGGCGGTCCTGTTTGTCGTGGGCTCGATGAACCTGGTGTGGATGGGAATACTTTCTGCAGTGATTTTTGTCGAAAAGATGATTCCGCAAGGAGTAGTAATAGGAAAGGCGGTGGGCGTCGCACTGATTGTGCTGGGCATTATGCTAAGTGTTGGGGTGGTACCGTTTGGTGAGGAATTTATCGCCGACCGTTTATTGTGAAGATACAGGGTATTCTTCCGTAGCGTGCGCTATGTGCACGAAGAACAGTAGCGTGGAAGGCGTGCGCGCAGCACACGGTACGCTGAAAAAATAGAGAATGGAAACATGATCAAAATCGAACCAGACATGGTGAACAAAGAAGTTTCGCTTGGCGAGTTTGCAGTGACTGCCGAAGACATCCGGGA
The DNA here is from genome assembly GCA_016874775.1 of Deltaproteobacteria bacterium. Lineage (NCBI taxonomy): Bacteria > Pseudomonadati > Myxococcota > Myxococcia > Deltaproteobacteria bacterium. The sequence goes on along the minus strand of VGTJ01000219.1, from coordinate 544 downwards.
CTTTGCTGAAGCGGTTGGCGATCTCAGTCCGCTGTATCTCGATGTCGAAGCTGCTCGGCGGGAAGGTTACCCAGCGGTTATCGCGCCACCGACCTTTTGTATGCATATTCGTGGTCAGCGCTTGCTTCCAGAAGTTGAAGTGGAACCAGGCTTCACGACACTGCATGCTGGACAAGAGTTTGAGTATTACGACGAGATCTACGCTGGGCAGACGTATGCTGCGTTTGGCAAACTCGTTGAGGTCTACGAAAAGACCGGGCGTAGTGGACCACTTGGGGTGATCGTGCGCGAGATGGCGGTCAAAGACATAACTGGGAAGACCGTCGTTGTATTGCGAGAGCGACAGATGGTGAGGTCGCCGGAGAAAAAGATTTGAAAAAGTCTAAAGTTCAAAAGAAACACAATGGGACTTGGGGCTAAATAAAAACCCATTGGACGGAAAGTGCTTCACCTCCTAGGATGGCAAATGGATAAAGTTTGTCAGTGCCTACGGAGGTGAAGCGATGGACGGGGAACATCTTCGCATAAGCAAGCGGGAGCGCCA
>VGTJ01000218.1 GCA_016874775.1 Deltaproteobacteria bacterium | reverse complement strand
CGGCCTGAAAGGCACGGCGCTTGGCACCGCGCATCTGCGCTGCGGCTAAGCGCAAATCGGCAATCTGTTGCCCACTAATTTGTTGAGCACTTGGACTGGTGAAATCTTTCCTGAACACCCTAGCCCCTCCACCTCTCCCTACGTTATCTGTCTCTCCGCTATCGTACCTCACTCGCTCGGCTTTGGGTATCTTCTTTTCTCAAAATCACCTAAGAGTCGATCAAGCGCGACCTGCAACTGTCTGACACGGCGCTCGGCTTTCTCACTGGTATTGCCTTCGCACTTTTTTATACGTTTGCGGGGATTCCCATCGCACGATGGGCAGATCAAGGAGTCCGACGCACGATTATGGCCCTCGGACTCGCGATCTGGAGTGGCATGACGGCGCTCACGGGGCTCGCACAGTCGTTTACCCAACTCGCCCTGGCAAGGATTGGTGTTGGCATTGGTGAGGCAGCGTGTTCTCCTCCGGCGCACTCGCTGCTTTCAGACTACTTTCCTCCTGATCGCCGGGGTACTGCTCTATCCATTTTTTCACTAGGTGTTCCGATTGGCATCATGATCGGATACCTGGCTGGTGGCTGGGTCAATCAGTATTTTGGCTGGCGTACAGCGTTCTTTGTCGTCGGCTTACCTGGAGTGGTGCTTGCCCTCATCGTCCGCTTGACCCTCCGTGAGCCCCCCGTGGCCATTCGGAAGGTCTGCAAAGAGCAGCAACCATCCCAGCAGATTCTTTTGCTGATGTCTTACGGTTTATGTGGCAACTGCGCTCGTTTCGCCATTTGTCGCTCGCAGCGGCATTGCATGCGTTGTATGGCTACGGCGTCCTTGCCTTTATGCCAGCCTTTATGATGCGCGTGCATGGCATGACGAACACTGCTGAGCTGGGATTATGGTTGGGGTTGATCGCGGGCATCTTTTCTGGCATCGGGACGTTTCTCGGCGGCACCTTGGGAGATCGGCTGGCAGCACAGAAAAGAGATATGCGTTGGTACATGTGGCTCCCAGCGTGGGCCACTATTCTGAGCATTCCTTTCTCGTGCATCTTCTATCTCTGGCCAGAAGGGCGAACGGCGTTGTTACTCAGTATTCCTGCGGCCATCCTTGGTCCGACGTACATCGGCCCGACGATGGCAATGACACAGGGGCTCGCGAAGCTCCACATGCGTGCGACGGCTTCGGCTCTCTTGTTGTTCATTCTCAATCTGATTGGCTTAGGTTTGGGACCGCAAGCCGTTGGGATACTCAGTGATCTCTTGGCCCCGACGTATGGAGCACAGTCGATTCGCTATGCGCTCCTCTTTGTCGTCCTCACCGGCAGTGTGTGGTCGTCACTGCATTATTTTTTCGCGGCACGCACGCTGCGTGAGGATCTGACAGTGAAAGATGCGCAGTGATCCAATCCGTTCACTGTGCATGGCATCATTGACAGCCGCTACCGCCCTTCGACAGGCTCAGAGCGAGCGGACAATGCTATCACGATCTCAATTGGACCCGAGAGCATTTGTCCACTTTATCCTTAGACGTTTTAGTGTCGTCATTCTGAGCGGAGCGAAGAATCTCTCTGCGAGACCCTTCGTTGCACTCAGGGTGACAGCCCGAGGGTGCCAGTCTTCTGTGACCTGATTGAGGAAACCGGATTAGACCAACTCCACCCATGCACCAGTCGGCGCGACGATTTCACCAATTACCGCAGCAGCCAATGCTCCTTCATCGAGCAACTCTCGCGTCAACGCCGATGCCTCGCGTGCAGGAACAGCAATCAGCAATCCGCCAGAAGTTTGCGGATCAAAGGCAACTTCATTCAAATCTTGGGGCACCGCAGTCGCCACCTGTACTTTATCCGCCAGGTAATTCCGATTTCGTTTACAACCGCCGGTGATATAGCCTTCCAACGACAATCGCAGTGCTCCCGGTAGAACCGGTAGCGCAGTCGCCTGGAGACGCAAAGTGAGGTTGCTGCCCATCGCCATCTCACAACTATGACCCATAAGGCTGAAGCCGGTCACATCGGTACAAGCGTGGACATTATACTTGCGCATCACCGCTGCGGCTTTGGCGTTGAGGGTCGACATCGATACCACCGCAGCGCCGTATTCTTCCTCGCTCAAGTGGCCTTTTTTCAGTGCCGTGGTAAGAATTCCTGTACCAAGCGGTTTGGTAAGAACGATGACATCACCTTCTTGGGCACCAACGTTACGAATGATCTTGCGGGGGTCGATCACACCGGTGACCGCCATGCCATATTTGATCTCGTCGTCAGCAACGGAATGCCCACCAACAACCGCAACTCCAGCTTCCGTCGCTGTATCTCCACCACCCCGGAGGATCTCCGCTAAAATCTCTTTCTCCAGTCCACTTTGCGGAAAACAGACAATGTTCATCGCCGTCTTTGGCTCACCACCCATTGCGTAGACATCACTGAGTGAGTTGGTCGCAGAAATCACACCATAGGTATACGGGTCGTCGACAACCGGAGTAAAGAAATCAACCGTGTTCACGATTGCCAGATCATCACGCAGACGAAACACGCCGGCATCATCAGAAGTTTCGACTCCGACGAGCAAATCAGGGTGGCGACTACGCGGAAGCGTACCAAGTACGAGGGCTAGGTCCGCCGGACCCAGTTTTCCTGCTCACCCAGCAGCCTTCACTTTTTCGGTCAGGCGTATACGTGATCGTTGATCTCTCGGGGTTTGGTCTGGCATATAGCTCCTTTGGAACAATTAAGAATGAAAAACTAAGAGTGAGGAATGAGGGGAATTTTTCCTCAATTCTTCACTCTTCACTCTTCACTCTTCACTCTTCATTTTTTTCTGAGCTTCCTTACATCACCAACGCGCAACGTGAGGCCGGTACGATCGAAGTATTCCAACAACGGAATCGCAGTCTTACGGCTGATGCCGAGCAGGTCACGAAAAGCGGCAGCGGTAATCTCGGCTTTTGCTGTAAGGTGATCGACCAGAGCGGTCCTGGCTTTCTCTAACATTACGCCACTGAAGTAGAGGTCGGTTGTGACTTTCACCACCGCACCACGTGACTCCAACACGCCGAGGAGTTCGACCAGTGGCTTGCGTTGCATCTTTAATTTTTCTTCGAGTTCTTTTAGTTCTGGTGGCGTCAGTCCACCTTCTTGCAAGAGCTGCTCGACACGTGCGGCAGATTCCTGCTCACCTCCGCTGAGTTTCACACTATGTGTAGGTAAACGTAAGAGGCTGTCCTCGCGAACCACGACTTTCTCGGCGACGAGCTTGTCTACCACTGCACGAAAAATCTTGGGGGTGAAAGAAAACGACAACTGACTCCGCAACGATTCCATCTCCATCCCACGCGCTAGCGGTGTCGCTTCATGGAATGCAGCTAAGGTTTTCGCCACTTCCGCAACGAGCCGTTTCCATTTGGCCTGCACCCCATACGCTTCTGGATGCGCTTTATCAGGAAAGAGCAAGATCTCAGGATCTTTGCCAAGTAAAGAAGCAACTTCTTCTTCGCGCGCATTCACACCTTGATAGACTTCTTCAAGTGGAAGCGCAAACGCGCTCTGCGCCTCGATATAAGCGCGACACGCAGGTAGCAACTCAGCAGTGCGAAGAAACGTCAGCCGCTCAACAATGCCTTCTTCTGAACGACGATGGCGTTGCGCGAAGGGCAAAATCACTTCACCGCCACCCAGCGTTCCTTGAGCGGTTTGATTACGCAGAATAAAGCGATCGCCGCGCAATGCCACCACTGGTTCTTCCAGAACGATCTGACAATATCCATTAGAACGTGGAGGGAGGATCTCACGCCCATCGAGAATAATGACCTTGCCGATCACTTCCGCTGTGCCGATATGCACCCGCACCCGTTCGTGGTTCTCGATGTCGCGACCTGCACCGGGGCGGATTTCCACAAAGGCATCGAAACGGTCGGTGGTCAATGTCAGCTTAGGATGGCAAATGACATGACCGCGAGCAAGCGCACTTTTCTCTAGTCCAGCGAGATTGAGGGCAACCCGTTGTCCCCATTTCGCTTGTGACACTGACTGTCCATGCACTTGCACAGAACGCACACGTGACTCATCAGCCCCAGGTAGAACTCGAATCGTTTCTCCCTCACCAATCGTTCCAGCCACCGCAGTGCCAGTGATCACCACGCCGTGGCCCTTAACCACAAAAGCTCGATCCACCGGCAGACGAAAATAGCCCGGCAATGGTGGCCGCTCATACGCTTGCAACTGCGTCGCGATCTCCTGACGCAAACGATCGAGCCCGAGTCCGGTCACCGATGAAACCGGAACAATCGGCGATCCTTCGAGCGTGGTATCGACCGTAAGAATTTCGATTTCTTCCTGAACCTCCGCTAAGCGCTTGGCATCGGCGAGGTCAGCTTTAGTGATGACGCAAATGCCTTTTTTCACGCCTAGGAGGTGAAGAAAGTCTAGATGTTCTTCACTCTGCGGCATTACACCGTCATCAGCCGCAATGGTAAAGAGGACAAGGTCGATACCATGAGCGCCAGCCAGCATGTTGCGGATAAAGCGCTCGTGCCCTGGGACATCGACGATGCCAGCACGCTCGCCATCCGGCAAATCCATGTACGCAAATCCGAGATCGATCGAAATGCCGCGCTCCTGCTCCTCTTTGAGCCGGTCGGTTTCTTGTCCGGTCAGCGCTTTAATCAGCGACGTCTTGCCGTGATCGATATGTCCCGCTGTGCCAATGATATGCGGCATCCGTGTCTCTACTCCTGAGTCTGCTCAGCATTCTGACAAAAGGGGCAAGAGAAGGGAATGGCGTTTCGATATGGAACCTATGAGCTGGATTCGTTGAGCTGTTACCGCATCACCGGAGCAGCCAGTGACCCACTAATTGTCGCTCGCCGTTCTCCTGGGGTGTTAGGCGAGATCGGCAGGAGAGACACGAGCGCCGTAAGCGCTGGTGGGGCAGGACCAACAACCTTGGTTGTCAGTTGTAAATCAAGACCACTACGCGGAAGTGGAGTGCTCAGAACCAGTGCACCTTGCGCACGGGCTTCGATACCATCCGCCATGAGAGTGACATCAGTAATGTTCACTCTTCCATCACGGAGGTTTGCGCGCAAATTACCACGAACAGATTGCAGCGGCGGAACTGGCAGTTGTCCGAGTGCCCCTGGCTGCAGTGACCCCTCTGAGACATTCAGCTCCAGTGCTCCTTGTAAAGAGAATATCTGCGAGAAATCACCACTCACCTCGCCACTCCCAGTTAGGATGCCTTTGAGCCCGCCAGATTTTTCCGCCCCTGGTATTGGCAGTAACGCGAGATTCATCCGTCGGGCAGTCAACGTCGTCTTCACCCCGTTCGGGCTGTGTTCAGCAGTTCCGTTGATCGTCCCACCGTAGAGGTCAGCTTGGAACGCCAGGGGAAATGGGCTTCCCCAAAGCAAGCCAAGCCAGGAAGGATGAACCAGCAAACGTGATACTCGCAGAGGAGGAAGACTCGCCCCTCTTTGCTCAACCCTCACGTCACGTACGAGAGCTGCGCCATACCACGTCAGTTCTCCCTGCGAATAATGGATGTGTACCGGAGTCCCACGCGTCACAGAGGAGATCACTCGCTGTAACACAACGTCAACAGGAAAAGTTAAAAAGAGAAAAACCGCGAAACAGAGCAGTGTGTATACCCCCCACCCCATTCGCGCAGACGACAAACGTGTCCACCGACGCCACACTGGACTCAATGTGGTGGCAGTCACCTCGGAGAGGGGAGCGTCATTATCGAGTATTGAGGGCGATGGCTGTAAGAGTGACATCGAAAGTATATGGATCCTTATAACGTTTCTTGATCGCCAGGTTCGTACAACGTAGCGTCGTACCAGTGACATCGATCTTGTACAGCAAATCGACGAGTTCCTGCAGGGAGACACCGCTCAACTTCAGTTCAATCGTCTCACGTGCCAGACCGCCACGGTCTTCATGTCCAATCGGGTTGATTGCTGCCAATTTCTCCCGTCCGAGTGTACTCGTGGTCAGCCCTTCGAGAAATGCAAACGGTGACAGTGTCGAACCATTGGCAGATCCGACGACTTCCAGCTCATGTCGTAACGCTTCATAGCTTTGGTCCAACGTTGCCACTTCACTCAGCTCGCGTTCCTTGGCTACAACTTTCGCTTGCAGGCGTTCACGAGCATCCAGTAGGGGAGCAACAACAAACAGTGAAAAACAAATACCGACGAGTGCAATCCCCGCAAACACGACGAGCCAGCGTTCCCGCGGCGAAAGACGTGCAGCAAATCCAGCCGTCGCGTCAACAACAACACTCCTGAGCTGATCTGGGAGTTTGACTCGTTCTCGCAGGGACGTCAACGCGAGAGTCAGCCAGTTTTTCATCCTTCCCTCCGTCGAGTTCCGAGGTTCAGAGGCTCGACTTCGGCTTGTTGCTCACGCCCGGTCGCGTCTCGCTTTGTTTCTTGTCGCTCATCTTTCTGGAAAAACAGCTGTAACCCGAACGCAACTTTCTGGCTGCCGGCAATAGTTTTCACGTCTTTGAGTTGCGCGTCACGAAAGAGCCCAAGACTCATCACCGCAGTTTTGATCGCCTCAGCCGATTCAAATGAACTGGTCGTTCCTTGGAGACGGATGGCATCTTCATCAAAGGTCCAGGTGTCGAGGTCGAGCGCGACCTGTTCAGGGACAACCGCGCTCAGGTGGCGCAACACATCGAGGGGGGATCCAGTTGACGCTCCGCGCAGGAGGCGCTGGCGTTTTTGTAGTGTCTCCACTGCATCTGCAAGTTGAGCTTTCTCATTCACTATCGTCTGGGTATCGGGGAGTGTAGCCACAAACACGCGCCGGGTTTCTTGGCGCAGGGTTTGATATCGCAGGGTGAGGCGATAAATATCCAGCATCAAGGCCAGCCCTGCTGCCGCGGCTACTCCAGCCGCGAGCCACGCGAGATGGCGAGATTCTCTGCGAAATTTTTCGCTATGTCGTTGCGGAACAAATTCTCCTTGGCGAAGGTTCACCATCGGTGTCGTTCCACGCAACGCTTCGTGGAGTCCCATACCAAGGCACGTGGCATACACTGCCTGATCCGGCCGTTGGGACTCGGGAATGGCAGGGATCGCAAGGGATTGCAAGGGGACGATCTCCACAGCTAACGCGTGCTGAATTTCTTCGGACAACTCAGGAGAATAGGCCCCGCCACCACACAGGAAAATCTTCTCAGGAAGTGAAGAATCCTCTGGGATTAACGCGAGCAAGGTCCAGCCCAGTTCCTGGAGAAAAGCAGCGAACCCACCAGGACGACTCAAACCAATCGTAAATGTGCGCAAGCCTATGAGGGTTCCTTCCTGGAGCAGAACGACAGAGGTGGAATTTTCACCAATATCCAGCAGGGCAGTAAGGCCATGCTTATCCACGTCAGCAAGCGGCAACAACGCCAATGGCGCGAGAGGGCCAAGCGCAATCTGTGCAGGGTCTAGACCTGCAGCGGTGAGGACATCGACATGTTCCGCAATCGTGTTTTTTACTACTGCCACCGCCAGTGTTCGTGTGCCATTCTCGATGCGCTGGAGAGACTGGCCTGCGACCACCACATCGTCCAACCCAAAAGGAATCTGACTCTCCAGTTCAAACGGCACCGCTTGGTTGATCTGATGCGGTTGAGTAAACGGTAGAGTTAACAGGCGGTGAGAGGCGGTGTTGCCCGGAAGACACGACAAGACCGTATCTGCGGCAATTGATAGGTCGCGCAAAAATCTCGCAATTGCTCAGCTAACGGCCGCTCTGACACCCGCAACTGCTGAAAGAGTCCAGTCACACGACAACGACGCAAAGAGCTTTCGATCAACGCCGCTTTGAGGGAGTGAGACCCCAGGTCCAGTGCCAAGATACGTCGTGCCATGACCTATCCTTGTCCCCGTAGCGGCAATGCCGTTTGCCAGGTCATGGGAGTCACGGTTGCTGCTCGCCGTTGAACAATAACAGACAGTGCTTGACTCACCGGATCAACAGAGGCCAGGGCCGTAACCGCAAAGAACTCACTCCGCACCGACACCAACCGAAACGCATCAGTTTGCACCTTTGGGTCAAACCCCAGACGCTCGCGCAATTCGTTTACTCCACGAACAGGTACCACGATGCGCGAGACCAGAAATGTTTCGAGCGTTTGACGATCGACCATGGGAAACAACGCCGCCAGGACTTCTCCGGGAGCTGTGTTCACGTTCACCAAGGTGTTGTTCCCAGGAAGAACCGTGATCACTTCTGCAAGGCGAGTACGCATAGCTGCCGAAAACCCCTCGATCCGGCCTAACTCGCCTAAGGTTAACAAGAGGCCATTCGCTGGCACATACGGCGGCGTGAGTCGTGAATAATGATCTCGTTCAGCACCACGCGGTTCGGGGAAATCATCGACATCCAACCAATCCAACAACGGATCAAGCACCCCCGGTTCAATCTCTCGAAGAGCGAATAAACGTTCGGCAACATCGCGCCATGTACGGTTGATCGTCCCGTTGCTGTTGCGAAGCGCATTCAAGTTCACTTTTCCTTGCTCGTCACTCACACGGATCATCACCATGCCCTCACCGGCTGGAAGCGGAGGCAATGGATAAGCCCATTCGTCTCGGAGAGAGTCGATACCGGAGGCCGACTGGCCATCGCGTTTGAGCACCAGCATGGCAAGGTTCACCCCGGACCGAGCCAGGTAGTTGGCTTGTAACGCTTTGAGTGCATTGTGAGCGAGGTGGTAGTCCACCTGGCTAGAATACGCGAATTCGACTACGGCAATCGTGAGCAGTGTCACAGCCAGTAAGGTTGTGACGAGGGCTGCGCCGCTTTGAGAGACTACGGAGAAATGCGCCGTCCGCCCTTCGACAAACTGAGGGTGGGCGGCAGGGGCCATCCCTGTAAAGGTCTGAATCTTTCATGATTTCGCGGGTTCTGCTGAGATAGGCGCGTGTCGTGGGGAGAAACTCAAGTTCAGGGAGAGAGAAGGGAACACGCGATGATCTTAGGAGCATGCTTT
>VGTJ01000217.1 GCA_016874775.1 Deltaproteobacteria bacterium | reverse complement strand
GTCGCCCGCGTTCATCCAGCTCTTCGACCAGACTTCGATACTTAGACCGAAGCCAGCACACAATGGTCTCGTCTCTCATCCCTGCTCTTGTGCAGAGGCTCTCCACTCCGGTCAATCACTATTGCGGTAAGTTGTTTCCTGCCACCGCCTTAGTGGGTGCAACCAGTGACAATAAACTCGCCGTCTTTTCAAGTGATAACCCGAGACGCGTGAGAATCATAAAATTGAGCGGACTGGCGCCTAACGAACGAATTCTCGGACTTGATGTCCGGCCTGCCAACGGACAGCTCTATGCCCTTGGCAGCACGAGTCAGATCTACATCGTTGATCTTCGCCAGCGGGTCGCCAGCCCAGTGGGTAGTCCGTTCTCGCCAGCGTTGCGCGGCGATTTCTTTGGCTTCGATTTCAATCCGCAAGCCGATCGCATTCGCATCGTTAGCGATGCTGATCAGAATCTGCGCATCAACCCGGATACTGGCGCCGTTGCCGCAGTTGACACAGACCTAGACTATGCTGCAGGTGACAGTGGTGCTGGTCTTGATCCGGGAGCAGTCGGTGCAGCCTATACTAACAACGATAACAACCCAGCCACACCCACGACGTTGTTTGACATCGACGCGACGCGTGACACCTTGGTCAGACAGGATCCCCCCAATAATGGCGCACTAACGACAGTTGGTTCTCTTGGCGTGGCTACCACACACTCCTTGGTGGCAGGCTTCGATATTGCCGCCAGCGATGGTACCGCCTACGCGCTGTTGCGCTCCGCTGGGAGTGACCGTCCGCATCTATACCGTATTGATCTTACGACTGGAGCCGCAAGCTTCATCGGTGAAATTGGCGGGCGTGTCGTTCTGTCATCCCTAGCAACGTTGGGTTCTGACTAATCGCGTGCAGCGCGCCACAAAAAAGAGGAGTCCATTCGTATCAATGCGATGAACTCCTCGGACACCCACCTTGGGGATTTTCAACGACATACGTCGATGCGCGCGACTTTGACCATCCACTGAAATCCATTCGTTGTCGATATTCCGTGTACTCTCTGGAGATTCTTGCCTATCACCGATATGAGTGCTGACACAACGCAAGAGTATTTTAGCGATGGGTTAAGCGAAGATCTGATTACTGATCTCTGTAAGTTGTCCGGGATGTTTGTGAGCGCACGGCACTCGACATTCGCCTACAAAGGCAAGGCCATGACAGTCGAAAGGATCGGTCGTGAGTTAGGAGTGCGGGCGGTATGTTCTCGAAGGTAGTATCCGCTTCTCTGTTCCGCTGATTCTACTGAATGCGGGCTACTGGCACTTTTTCCGTTATCAGCACATCATCGGCCATTCCACGGCAAACCATCAGCATTTCCGCGCAACTATTGCGCCTCAAGCCTCCGTAGCAAGAGTATCAATTTTATCACTCTTAGAGGAGGTATACGTATGAAACACGTAGTGAGGGAGATCCTACGACGATCAAAAGCAGGAGTCTCCACGATCGGTTTGCTAGGGTTAACCTATTGTCCGCCCTTCGCTGGTGCCCAGGATAGTTCAGCCGCATGTGCACTGCTCCTTGGTACGGGCGTGGCGCGCGCCGAAAGCCCCAACACTGCCAGCGGGCTCGCTGAGTTTAGCTTGGCTGGCGAGCGCTACCTGGCCACGCTCGACCTGACTTTCAGCTTTGCGGCACCGCAACCGGATGGTTCGTCTGCGGCCACCTCGACGCATGTGTTCTCGGTGCGCAACCGCAGTCGTCGTTGCGGGAGGGCGCGCTCGCGGCCTTCCCCGCAGGTGAGCGTTCCGGCTCGGGAGGCGCGACCAATGCGATACCCGCGGGAGCGCGAACACAAGAGCACCGCCGCGATGTCGCTCGGGGCCCGACCAGCGGCCCCCAGGAGCAGGACATGCAGGGCGAGCAGGTCTCCATACCGGGCGCGACGGAATTCAGCCCGCCTGCGGGCTTGCTCCTCGGGGGGAATCTCCACTATCGTTGGTCTCGGCACAGCACCTCCTCGTTGCTCGATCGAAAGATGTCACAACCTTTGCTCTATCAGCGTGTGCGTCGCTGTGCCAATCTCCTGTGGTCCGATTTAGTCACAGATTGTGTTTCTGGGTGGAGTAATTCACTCAGTGAGTCGGGTGGGTCGCGACCCACCCGACATTTCCCACCTACACAATCTTATTCAGCGGATACTCGATAATGCCTTCAGCGCCGTTCTTAATCAGCTTGGGGATGAGTTCGCGTACGACTTCTTCACTAATGACACTTTCCACCGCGAACCAATCACTGTGATACAACGGCGACACCGTTGGAGCGTTCAGACTTGGTAGCATGTTGACGACCGTATCAAGCTTGGCTTTTGGCACGTTGAGCTTGATGCCAACCTTCGCCTCGGCCATGAGTGCGCCTTTCAGCAGGAGCGCGATTTGCTCGATCTTTTCTCGCTTGGCTGGATCTTTCCATGCTTGTTTGTTGGCGATGATCTGCGGATTTGAGGTAAACAATTCCCACACAATCTTCAGTCCATGAGCGCGAATCGTCGAGCCTGACTCTGTCACTTCAACAATCGCATCAACCAGGCCTTCTGCCGCTTTGGCTTCGGTTGCTCCCCACGAGAACTCGACGTCGACTTTGACCTTTCGTTCAGCGAAATAGCGGCGTGTATACTGGACTAATTCGGTAGCGATCTTCTTTCCTTGCAGATCTTCTGGAGTGCGGATTGGAGAATCGTGAGGAACAGCGAGAACCCAACGTGTCGGCTGAAAACTGGCTTTGGAGTACACTAAATCGCTGATAACTTCGACCTCGGCGTCGTACTCCATGATCCAATCTTTACCGGTAATGCCAGCGTCGAGGGTGCCTGATTCGATGTAGCGTGCCATTTCCTGTGCGCGGACCAACATGCAACGGATGGTTGGATCGTCGATGCTAGGAAAATAGCTACGGGAACTGGTTGTGATTTTCCATCCCGCCTTGCGAAACAACTCAATCGTTGAATTCTCAAGACTTCCTTTGGGAATACCAAGTTTTAATGCGTCCATACGGCAACGTTCCTAACATAGGGGGGAGGGGGTCGCAAGTTCGCGAGTGTGAAGAGCATGTTACTGACCGCCGCGAATCTGCTGTTCAAGATGCTGTATATGGCGACGGAGGATCAGGTCACGCTCACGTAAGGTTTCGACAGCATCCTGTGTGAGTCCAGCCACGGCTTTGGGGTCACAGGGCACGACATAGGTGACTTCTGGCAGGACCGGTGCTGGAGGTGGGGACTGCGATCTCGTAGCAAATGAACAACCTGAGAAAATCAACCCCAAGACAACCAACCCCTTCCTCATAATCTCCTCTTCCGGGTCTGCCCTCTCGTAGTCGTTGCGAAGTGACTCTGCTACATATGGCACGCGTTCAGCTTTGACAAGCCGCACGAGGGGAAGGGAGCACGATGAAACTTGCTGAGATTGCCGGACGACTAGGGTGTGAGCTGCGAGGAAACGGAGATGTGGAAATCTCTGGTATGAATAGTATCGACGACGCACAACCTCATGAGCTCACCTTCGTGGCGAACAAGAAGTATCTTGCCAAGCTTGCGACAACCAAAGCTGCTGCGGTCCTTCTTGCCCCGACCGATCCGGACATTGCGCTTCCATCCTTGCGCACCCCGAATCCCTATCTCGCGTTTGCGCAAGTGTTGGCGTGGTTTCATCCACCCTATACGCCACCAGTGGGTATTCATCCGACGGCGGTGATTGCGCCGAGTGCTCGCCTTGGCGCGTCAGCCTTCGTTGGTCCGTATGCGGTGATTGGGGAGAACGTCGTTATTGGTGATAACGCGCGAATTTTTGCGCACGTGGTGATTTATCCGAACGTCCAGATCGGACATGCCTTTACTGCGCATGCTGGAGTGGTGATTCGCGAGGGAACGACAATTGGAGATCGTGTCATTCTTCAAGGTGGGGTGGTCATTGGCGGTGACGGGTTCGGCTATGTTCCGCTTCCTGATGGCTCGCCTTACAAAATTCCGCAGACCGGGACCGTTACCCTCGCTGATGATGTCGAAATTGGTGCAAACACGACGATCGATCGTGCCGCGATGGGAACCACGATGATTCGCCGTGGCGCGAAGCTCGATAACCTCGTGATGGTTGGCCACGGCTGCGATGTTGGGGAAGGCGCATTACTTGCGGCGCAGGTTGGGCTTTCGGGAAGCACGAAGCTTGAGTCTGGGGTGCGTATGGGAGGGCAAGTCGGAGCTGCGGGCCATCTGACCGTGGGAAAAAATACGATGGTTGCGGCGCAGAGTGGCATTCCTCACGATGTGCCAGCAAACTCGGTTGTTGGCGGATATCCAGCCGTCGATATTATGTCCTGGCGCCGCTATTCGGCAGCGTTGCCGAAATTACCAGAACTGATGCGGCGGATACGGCGGCTTGAGCACGCATTACAAGCAAATGAAGAAGCGAGAGGTAAAAATGACGAATAAGAGCCCGTTTTGCTGTCTGGGAGCTGAGTACCTGAGGGTCTCACACCGGCTTTTATAGATTTTGCTCCTCGGACTCGTCGTCGCTTTGCCCTTATTTTTCATTTTGTTGGTCAGTTCTGTGAATCGCGCGAACAATCCATCTCCGCCGCTCGACCGTAAAGAACCACAGGAGGATCGTATTCTGGACGATCAGGCCCTGCTGGCGGCGATTACGCGGCAAGAACAGGCAGCCTTCGAACGTCTGTATGACCGATATCACACTATGGTGTATCACCTCGCGCGTAAAATCTTGCATGCTCCAGATCGTGCTGAAGAGGTGGTCTATGACGTGTTTTGGCAAGTGTGGCGTGAAGCGGAACGATATGATGGGCAACGCGGCAGTGTCGGGGCATGGCTCACCACACTGGCACGAAGTCGCGCGATCGATGCGCTCCGTGCACGACAGGTACAGCCTACCACGACCGATGACAAGGCCTTGGTGGAACGTCAATTGCTCATTGATCCGCAGCCTAATCCAGAGGAACGGATGAGCCTTGAACAGCGGGCGGTATTCGTGCGGACTGCCCTGGAGACGCTTCCCTCTGACCAGCGTACTGCGTTGGAATTGTCTTTTTTCGCGGACTCTCTCATAGTGAAATTGCTGATCAACTCGATGAACCGATTGGAACTATCAAAACGCGTATTCGGACGGCGATGTTTCGTGTTCGAGATCGCTTACGCCCGCTTCTTGGGGGTAAGTCATGACGCATCAAGCGTTGAAAGATCTGTTGCCGCTGTATGCCGTTGGCGGGCTTGATGCTGAGTCAGTCGCTGAGGTTAGCGCTCACCTCAACACTGGCTGTGACTCCTGCCCTGGAGAACTGCGAGAATGGCAAGACGTTGTTGGGCTACTCCCGCTCGGAGTCGTGCCTGAGAGCCCGAGTTCGGCAGTCAAAGAACGACTATTGCAACGCATTAAGGCTGAGAGTAATCGCGCCCACGTCATTCCCTTACGCCCGCGACGCCGATGGGGAACGTGGGTGGGGATTCCATTAGCTGCTGCTGCCGCAGGGCTTGTGGTCATGGTTGGTGAACAGTATCGATATCGAGAACTCGCAAAACGAACGGTCGAGCAGACGCAGCAAATCGCGCAGCTGACTGGTCAGGTGGCAGAGCAGCGCACCCAAGCGGAAACGGTAGCTACGCTGCTCGCACAGGAGCAAGAAAAGCTGGCCAGTCGTGAGTCGGAAATCCAACGCCCCAATGCTTCTTTAGCTGAACAACAGTCGGCGAGTTCAGGAAAAACTCAGCACGTGGTTGCGCTTGAGACCGCACTCGTGGAACAAAAACGGCAGGTTGCCGTGCGTGAGCAAGAACTCTCAAGAGTCAACGCGCAAGTGGCGGCGGTTACGCACGAACTTGCTCAGGAGCGAAAAGCCAACCAGGATCGGGTGGAATTCGCTGCTGCCACGACGGCTACTCAGCAAGAGGTCCAACGGCTAACGCGTGAACTGACACAAGCACGAGAGCAGGTTACGGCTCGCGAACATGAAGTCCGCGATATGCGCGAGCGAATGGAGCAGCAGCGTACGGTGACGACGGTGAGTACCCGTGAATTAGACCAGTTGCGTGAGGCTGTCGCTCGCCAACGTGGCGTGATTGAAGTGCTGACTTCACCAGGAGTGAAAATAGAATACCTGCGACACGCGATGCCCGGGCTTGGCGCAGAGGGGCATGTGTTGTGGAACGAGCAAAAGAAAGCCTGGGTCTTCTACACGTTTGGCATGCCGCAACCAGAAGCAGGGAAAGAGTATCAGGTGTGGTTTATGACTGAGCGAGAAGGGCCAGTGAGCGCTGGGGTGTTCATGCCGGATGCGTCAGGCACTGGCCAGGTGCTTGCGTCTCCACCCTCGAAGCTCTTCGGGAAGATTAACGCGGTCGCAGTGACGTTGGAGCCAAAAGGCGGCCTGCCAAAACCATCTGGCGCAATGTATCTGCGCGGATCACTCTAACCCCGCTTGATGTAGAGCTGGTCCTTTCGTTCCCCTCTTTGTACCTCCCATTACGAACGAACTCCTTCGCTTGGATGTTCAGGTGCGTACGCTGTTGTGGCCAGCGTCGGGTACGCGATGACTAATTGCTTTGCGGCTGACCGCTGGAAAAATCCAACCACAACACTCGCTGCGTATACAAAGACAAAACGTCCTTCTTCGCGCGAAGCGGATAATTCACAAAAAGTTAATATCGGGAGGTAACCAGGTGCACCATGCACCAACTGGGACCAGGGATACGCATGACTTCCACGAGGGATCACGCTGTGTTCCTGGCCCAGGTAAGGAGGAATACGGCCATGAAAACTCAGAAGATCAAAAAAGCCTTTTCTGCTGTAGCACTTGCAACATTAACCGTACTGTCAAGTGGACCACCACTACCAGCCCACGCAGCGAGTCACCGTGAAGCTCCGCTGATTGCCAACGACCCAACCGCTGATATCACCGACTTTTATATGTTCCGTAGTTGGGAAGATCCGAACAAGGTAGTGTTCATTATGAACGTCATTCCTGGTCAAGAACCCAGTTCAGGCCCCAACTACTACAATTTCGCTGACGATGTGCTCTACTCCATTAATATCGACACAAATAGTGATGGGAGCGCTGAAGACGTGATGTACGAGTTCCGTTTTACCACCGAGATTCGTGGGGCGACGAGTCAGCTCGGTCTTCCGGTCGCGAATGCAGCAGTGCCGCTAATTACCAAGCTCGATGGATCGCCTGAGTCTGATGGGCTAGGCGTCCGCCAACGATACACGGTAACCGAGGTCCGAGGCAAAGAGCGCAGAGAAATAGGCAACCGCATGATGTTCGCGGTCCCCTCGAATATGGGAAAAAAACCATGCCGAACTATGAGGATCTGGCGAGTCAAGGAATCTATCCGCTGAGTAATCAAGGGCGTGTTTTTGCGGGCCAGCGAGATGAGACATTCTATATTGACCTTGGTGCCACGTTCGACAGTTTGAACTTCCGTCGTACTCCGCCAGCATTGTCCGATGCAGAAGATGCCAACGATGCGGTGAATCCGTTTGGTATCGATCATTTCTCCGGCTTTAACGCCAACACCATCGCCATTGAGGTACCAATCAGCCGACTGACGAATAATCCAAGGGCGATTATTGGTGCGTATGCTTCGACCAGCCGGTCTCGCGTCACTCTCAGACATGGTGAAGATAATCCGACTCGCAGTAGAGGGCGGTTCGTACAGGTTGCTCGTCTTGCTAATCCGTTGGTGAACGAGCTGATTATCGCCACTGCTCGCAAAGATGAATGGAACGCAACCGCACCTGAGACCGAAGCGAACTTTAAGGACTTATATCTTAACTCGCGCTTGGCCGCGTTCATTAACCTCGTGTTCGGTACGAACTTTCCAACCACTGGCCGGACAGACCTGGTCAATGCACTGCTCAAGTATCCTAGCCAGCCGCAAACGGGTGATTGCACCCAAGCAAGCCCGTGCTCTGAGCTCTTACGTCTGAACCTTGCAGTTTTCCCGACCTCTCCGGATCAGCAAAAACGTCTTGGTCCTCTCGCTCACAATGCCGCCGGTACCCCAACACCTGATCTTGCTGGTTGGCCCAATGGTCGTCGCCCTAATGATGATGTCACCGATGTTGCGCTCCGTGTCGTGGCGGGACTACTCGCTGGCGCTTCGGTGCCGAACCTGAGTGATGGCGTGAACTTCAACATTGGCGCACCAGGGACGAACTTGACGGCAAACGGTATCGCCAAGAATTTCCCCTTCCTCCCGACGCCGTTTGATGGCCGTGATCGTCGCCACATCGATTCAGGGGAACAATAACCCCCAAGCAGAAGGCGAGACGGGGAACCCACGTCTCGCCAAAATATCGACAGCGATGGAAGCAGCATCAATTGGGATCAATGTTCACACGTTGTTCAATGCGCGAGGCGACCATGAAATCCACGAACCAGGTGGTAAGACCGCTCATCTTTTTTCTTCTCATTGGCCTGATCTGTCTCCTCAGAATCGCCAATGTTGCACCCTTTGCGATTGCTGTTGTTCCAGGAAGCATGTCGCCAATCGTATCTCGCGCTCTGACGCATTCCTCGCTTATGGTTGGAACACCGACGCGTGCAGATCGCGCAATTCGCGAAGCAGAAGCCAGAGTCCAGCGTTTACCCAATGATGGCGAGGGATATGTTGCACTTGCGAACGCCTATATGCAGAAGTCGCGCGAGACGAACGACCCCGATTACTATGTACGAGCTGAAACGGCGGTACAGCGTGCACTCTCTTTACAACCTGACTCACCGTCGGCACTTCGCACCTTGGCGTGGGTACAGACCGGCAAGCATGAGTTTCGCGAGGCACGCACGACTGCCGAACGGTTACTGGTACAGTCGCCGCTCGATCCGCTTGCGTACGGACTCCTTGGCGATGCTGCGCTTGAACTGGGCGACTATGAACGTGCGGCAATAACGTCAGGACTTACGCTTGAGGACCACAAGTATCATTTTAGGGATATGATTACCAAGAAGCAGTACGTCGAATATTTGGTGAGCACGCCGAAGAATTGCACCTGTACGTATCTGGCCGAGCATTTGGAAGA
>VGTJ01000216.1 GCA_016874775.1 Deltaproteobacteria bacterium | reverse complement strand
CAGGATGGGGTCAGTCGGATCATTCTCCAAAATAAGATTGACTTCCGCGAGGCCAAGCGGTGCGCTTGACTCGTTTCCCGCAAAAATGACGTCGGTCATCTCTGAGCCACGCAGGTGCTTAGGGCTTTGTTCCCCGAGCACCCAACGTAGGGCATCAACGACGTTAGACTTCCCGCAGCCATTAGGACCGATGATCGAGGTGATACCAGCCGGAAACGTCAGCGCGGTCTTGTTTTTGAAGGATTTAAACCCGAGCAGCTCAAGCTGCTTAATCCGCATCTTCCCCACAACGCCTCCAATCCCTCACCCACTCCCTTTTTGGTAAGGGGGGAAATCCCAAGGGATAATGATTCTTTGAGTAGAGTACCACTATATATTGTGGAGTCAGGAAAAGCTACCGCTCAAGCAGTTCGGTATTCCAATATGCCGCGTCAACGACATTCAAGTACGGTAGCCATTCATGATAGCGCCGGAAACTAAACGTCTCTAACATGAATGGCGTCCACTCTGGACGCACTGGCTTACGAATCAACCGCATGCCTGCCTGCTCTGGCCGCCGTCCACCTTTATCTCGATTACAGACAAAACACGAGCACACCACATTTTCCCAGGTCGAGAGACCGTTCTGCGAACGAGGAATCACGTGATCGAGATTGAGTTCATTGCGCGGGAAGCGCTTGCCACAGTACTGGCAGGTGTTGTTATCACGCGCGAACACGTTGAAGCGACTAAACCGGACCTGGCGTTTCGGTACGCGATCATAGCCGACCAGCAACACGACTCGCGGGACGCGAATGACGCGGTCGATCAGGCTTACCGTGTCATCATTGAGCGTGGCTGAAAGCGCGCTCCAGCTGTCAAAGTCGAACGTGCGATATTGCTGGTCAACCGCTTTTGCCACTCCCTGATACAACAGTGACAGTGCCCGGCGAACAGAAGTCACATGCACGGGGAAGTACGATCGGTTGAGAACCAGCACCTTCGTGGTTAATACACTCATCCCCGTCTAACTTCCTGTATAAGCGTGAATTTTGCCAACCCAGAGTAACTGCCGGTCGGAGGGCTGTCAATCCTTATCCTCTATATCAGCAATAAAAATACCGCGTCCCTTGTGAAGAGGAAATCTCTAGGCCACAATGCCGTGATTTTACTGGAAGAAGAAAGGATCTTTCGTCATGTCGCGAATTCCCCTGGTCGAACCTGAAAATGCCTCACCATTAGTGAAAGAAACGTACAAAGAGCTAGAGTCGTGGGGTATGTCATTACTCAACGTCATGAAATTGTTTGCCAACCATGCAGAGTTCTTTGCTGGCTTCATCAAGTTGGCAAGTGCGCTGTACAAAAATCCCCATCTCTCACCACGTCATCGGGAACTTGCCTATCTACGGGCATCACAGGTCAACTCCTGCCATTATTGAATTCCCACGCACGTGATGCTCGGTCAGAGCGTCGGCTTGACCAATGAAGAGATGGCCTCAATGGCAGAACCAGAAACGTGCGCGTCATTCGATGAAACCGACCGCTTAGTATTGCGCTACGCGGATATTCTCACACGTGAAAACCGTTGTGACGATGCACTGTATGCGGAATTGGAAAAACGCTTTCCCAAGGTCGAGTTGCTCGAGTTGAGCTTTACTGTGGGATTGTCGAATTTAGTCAATCGCGTGCATGCGACGTTTCGCACCGACCTTGATGATTCAACCCGCGCCAAAGTTGGCGACGCGCCTATGTGCCCGATTGGGCGGTAAACAGATATAGGGCCCCTCCTTGAGATAGAGATGACCGAAGAGCAAACCACCCTTCGACAAGCTCAGGGTGTACGGATTTGCGTCGTGCTCGTGGCCCCGTTCGTGCTGAGCCTGTCGAAGTATGAACGGTGCACATCCACAACTGACTGCGGTGTTCAGCAATGCTAGTACCGCCGTTCATGCTGAGCGCTTCGCAACATGAACGGCATGCACATCAAAGATTTAGGAAACTTCTAAGCCACCTGCTTACTGTGAGCGTCTTGCTCTTGTCAAAGGAGAGAAGATCTCCTTGCAGTTACGGATGAAAGGGCCACACCCAAGGGATGATTGCCACCGCGACTGCCCAAATGAGCAGGTTCAATATTCCACCAAAGCGCAGGTAATCGCTGAACCGATAGCCTCCAGGCCCATACACCATCAGGTTCGTTTGATAACCAATGGGAGTGGCAAAGCCACACGAAGCTGCGATCATGATTGCCATTACAAACGGCAAATAGCTGGTCTCCAGCGTTTTGGCAGTTGCCATCGCAATAGGAAAGATCAAGACTGCAGAGGCGTTGTTGGACATCAGTTCAGTGAAGCACATTGTCAAACCATAAATAATCACTAAGGCAGCCCAGGGATCGTCACCGGTCTGGCTGAGCACCGTTTCTGCGATCGTGCGAGCGGCGCCCGTCGTCTCCATCGCCCGTCCAAGGCCAAAAGAAGCCCCAATCACGATGAGCACTTGCCAATCAATACTCCGCCGCGCGACAGCGCCAGAACAACACCCCGCCATAATCATGCCCCCCGCAGCCAGCATCGCCGCATTTAGCATACTCAACCATTCCAGACTCGCGACCAGAACCATGAGGCTCAGAATAGCAAGCGCAATCCATACGCGATCGTGCCGAGCGGGAGTGGAATCTTCTATACGGCTGATGAGAAAGAAGTCGCGCGAATTCTTGTGTCGATCTGCAAACTCAGGATGCGCCTCTAGCAACAACGTATCCCCAGCTTGCAAGACAATATCTCCAAGTTTCTTATTCATTCGCTCTCCATTCCGCGCTAAGGCAATGACTGCCGAGTCGTAGACAGAACGAAAGCGTCCTTCTCGAATAGTCATGCCGACCGATGGACAACTGTTTGAGACAACAGCCTCAACCAAACAGCGGTCGGTACGCGGAACGTTGAGCTTGAACACTTGGCTAGTTGCTGGTTGTAGTCCACGAATCTTCTGCAGATCAACCACCGACTCAACAACCCCCACAAAGACGAGCCGGTCTCCTCCATGAAGTCGCTCACGGGAAGCAACCGCTGGGAGCACTTGTCCGTCGCGCTCAATTTCCGCCAAATACAAGCCCGGGAGATGGCGTAACCCCGCTTCCTCAATCGTTTGCCCGACCAAAGAACTGTTCAAGTCCACAAGCATTTCAACAGTATACTGCCGGGCATCGTCTTGATCGCTCAGCACCGGTTTTCGGTCAGGCAGGATCCAGCGGCTCCCCACCAGTATGTACGCCAAACCGACGAGCGCGCATGGCAACCCTACCCACAGTGGATCAAAAAGCTGCAATGACTGCCCTACTTCACGGGCGATCAATCCACTCACCACGATATTCGTGCTTGTTCCGATCAACGTACACAGACCGCCAAGAATGGTGGCAAAACTCAGTGGCATCATCACCTTGGATGGCGCAATCCGATGCTTTTTCGCCCAATCAGCAACGACAGGGAGCATAATTGCAACGAGCGGCGTGTTATTCATGACCGCACTAAGCACGGCAGTAGGAACCATCATGCGTGCCTGTGCAGCAAAGACAGACTGAGGTTTTCCCAGGATTCGTTGCGCCACGAAGGCCATTCCCCCCGTTTCTCGCACTCCTGCCGCAACGACAAAGAGAACAGCTACCGTCAGCATCCCTTCGTTAGCAAATCCACCCAGGGCCTCTTTTTCATCGACGACACCAAGCGTCAGCAGGAGAGTGATCGCCCCAAGCATGATGACATCAGGCGCGATCCGGCTGAAGGTAAGCAAACTCACTACAAGCAGTAGTACACCGATGGTTACCCAGGCTTGCCAAATCATGACCGTGCCCCTTTATCTGATCAAGCGGAGGGACACAATGATGTGTTAAGTGAGGCTCGCCTTCCTCCGCGACACGAGTATATTTCCAATAGAGATAGTCACGAAGGAGGCGCCCGTGGGGATGTAGTGACGAGGCAAGCGTTTTGGGATTAGGCCTTTCTTAGTCGCCACCCGAGGAGCAGCATACCGCCCATGAGCAAAGCGATACTGCTCGGCTCAGGGGTTGAAGTGGTAGAGAAGTTATCGAAGGTAAAGCCAGCTCCCGTACCACCTACCAGCACTTCAGTAATCTTGATCGTGGCAATAGGCGCGCTCAGGTTGTTAAACGAGAAGGTAAACGGCAGCCCATCCGTTGGTCCGCCGCAACAACCACCAATCCCAGAACCATTCGGTCCGATAAAACTGAGGACACTTCCGAGCGACACATTCGCCACATCATACGCCTCAATGAGATATTGCTCACCCGAGTCGATGTCCCACATTTCGCCAGATGCACTAGAAACGAGCGTCCCAGAATATTTCACGAGAAAAGCATCGCCCTCCGATATGTAAACCGGGTTCGGCTCTGGCGTTTTGGGGCGACGCAGGGTCCATTCTCCGCCCTGACCGGTTCCGGTCTTGTCTGCATCCTCGTCAGTATCCGTGAGATAAGCGAATATCGCGTCATTCCCTCGCTTTTCGAAGCGTGCGTTGACATCGATAGCCAGATCCCCATCGGTATCAAAGCCGAAGGAAATGACTGTGGAGGCATCGACATAACTCGCTGTCAACTCTTCATTGTCCGTTGGTGTTGTCCCATTGGGACGGGTTTCAAAATTGATAGTGCCTGCGCTCCCTACTGTTGGGAAACACAACAGCGCAACAATAAACATGACCCTGGAGAAAGTAGAGAAATTTTTCACTGCCTGCGCCTCTCTGTCGGACCTTTCGCAGATTTGGCCGTTATGGATTGAGGAAGGAACGGCAGTAGACAGCATCATCGCCGCCCGCTGACAACAGAACAAATCTCCAGAAAGGTGATCCAGACTCCTCTCTATCACTTAATGTTACTTTATAATAACAAGTCACAAATTGAGCAGTCAAGAATAACTGGGTCACTTTTTTCTTTCTTTTTTGGGCCTTCCGCTCTCCTGATTTGCTTGAGACGGAGCAAAGTGGCACGGTTTGGCATTCAAGGATGGGTTTTTCACTAACAGCCCTCTAGTAGGAGCAGACCAAAGGTACCCCGGCGCTGCCGTTCATCACGCACTAGCGACATGATTGCTCTCGTCGCCAGTGACGGAACTGGCACGGGAGTCGAGGAGGAGCGAGAACGGCCTCTGGGAGGCTCGGCTAATCGCTTTTGGTCCGAAAAAGATGGGATGAGGCGTCTTTTTTCTTTGCGGCGTCTAGAGAGTCTCCTCAGCCTCCACAGCCAAACCCCAACAAATCCTAACAAATTCAATATCTTAACGCATAGGAGCGTATCTCCGCGGATATTGGTCCCAAAACGAAAAAAAAGTTAGGACCCCCCCTAAAGGGATTAGGTTATTCTCTAAACATAAGCTAAAGTTCTCTCCGTGAATGCCTATGTGCAGTGACAATGACAATGAGAAGAAAGAGGGACACTCGAAAAAGGCAAACCAGCTGAAAAGCTGGGACGCAAAGCCGCTGGCCTACGTCTCCACGGCGCGTCTGGAGATATGGTAGCAGGGCTGCCGAGCGATCAGGACGTCCTTCAGGACACACGTCGCAGATGATGAAAGTACGAGGTTTGATTCGTGCACCAGAGTAGACCACGATCTTTCCCGTTGTCGTTGCCCACCCAATTTTCTGCTTCAGGAGGTACTGAAACCTGCTGTCTTACCCCTGCCCCTCTTCTTCTCCCCATCAACTCTCTCACTTACTTAAACGTGTCCCAAAAGCCTGTTACCCAATCCTCTTTTCCATTTTCTTATTGCTCCACGGTGTTCCTGCTCACGCGCAAGCACCAACAAACGGCCTCATTGCCTATTGGCCTCTCAACGATGCAAGTGGAACCACTGCCACCGACTCATCAGGAAGCGGCAATTCAGCCCTCCTCATGAATGGCCCCACATGGGGTACCGGAAAGATTTCCGGCGGTGTGAACTTCGATGGCTACGATGACGTACTCTACGTCAGGTCCTCCAACTTTAATTTTACTGGAGATGTGACAATCTCCGCTTGGTTCAATCAAGCACTGTATGCAGGTCAAAACCAGGCGACTATTGTGTCTGGCGCAGATGACGCGCTCGCACCTAAGTTTATCTTGTATCTCGACCGCCCCAATAAACGGGTATGCATCTCGTCTGTCCAAGTCGTGAACTGCACCCCGTTCAACTCGTACACAACCGTGGGGCAATGGACCCATATTACGTTAGTTCGGCCCGCAAACGGCCAAAATGTCACGGTCTACATTAACGGCGTGCCAAAAGGATCCGTCTCTATTGGCACTCCAATTGCGGCACCAAGAGTAACGATTGGGCGCCTAGGACTCAACACCTCTCGGTTTGCTGGTGTTATTGACGAAGTCCGCATCTACACTCGTCAACTTGCCGCAACAGAGATTCCAAGCTTGCTGACTTCCTCTTCCTCGCCTCCTCCTTCATCTACGGCTCTTGATCTCGATCTCTCTGCCACACTGGCGTCGCTGTCAGTAGTCCAAGGCTCCTCTGTCTCTAACACCATTACTAGTAGCCTCATTCAGGTTACCGCCCAGCTCGAGGGAGACACGAGCCTGGCCGCTGCTTCCTCTCCGACGCTCCTCTCAAAGTTTGCTTCAGCCATTGCACAGCTGAGCCCTGGAGCAAGTATTGCGTATGCACTGCCAACCGACCCATTGATACTTGCCCAGACGACAGCGTCTCCTGTCTCTTTCTCTGTGACCGGGCTTCCGCTAAATACGACAGCTTCTTTCTCTGCCGCAAGTTGCACGCCCAATTGCAACACGACGCTTACGTTGAGAACCACTGCATCAACACCCGCTGGTACCTACACAATAAGTGTCAAAGGCACAAGCAGCGATGATTCCGACACAGCAACCTTCAAGTTAACCGTGAATCAGGCCCCTTCGACTCCTACTCCGCCCCCACCACCACCTCCTCCTCCTCCAACAACCACAACTTCTACTTGTGATACAGGTACCGCCGATGCTCCTTGCGCCCCAGCGAACAAACGTATTGTCGTTGTCGCCCAGGATGGCACTGGTCAACATCGCGATCTGAATCCAGCACTGCTTGCCGCTCAGCCTGGCGACACCATCCAAATTAAGAACGGTACCTACTCCTGCCCTGCGCCCTGCCCCCAAGGCTATTGGCTGTACAAAAGTGGAACAAGAGAGTTACCAATTGCCATTGTGAACTATCCCGGTCACAGACCCAAACTCACAGTAGGGATTATCTCATGGGGAGCGTGGGTCCTGATCGAAGGTCTGGAAATCACGCAAACCACTAATGGTATTGTCTTGTACTATTATCCTACCTATAACCAAGTTGCTCGTCACACCACTATTCGCAAGAACTGGATTCATAATACGGGGTTTATGGGAATCTATACTTCGGGTTTATCCCATTTACTCGTTGAGCAAAACGTCATTGAACGAGCCGGTCTCGGTCCTGCAGATTGTACAACGGATTGGGGATCTACTACTCACAGTACAATCTACAAATACGCCCATTGTCACGGCATGTATATAAACAACAGCACTGGAACTGCTTCTT
Organism: Deltaproteobacteria bacterium; assembly: GCA_016874775.1. Classification (NCBI taxonomy): domain Bacteria; kingdom Pseudomonadati; phylum Myxococcota; class Myxococcia; species Deltaproteobacteria bacterium. Next base: position 1,543 of record VGTJ01000216.1, on the reverse strand, counting down.
TGCCAACGCCAACGACGAACGTAACGATTCGCCGCAACAAGTTTATCAGTAATGCTGGTATGGCCTGGGGCAATCGTACCGATGGTGTCCGTTCTACGAATTATCTCATTGAGAATAACCTCCTCCTTAACAATTCATTGAACCAAGGCTTCATTGATATGGATAAGAGTGTTATTCGTAACAACACCATCGTGCAGTTCTCGTTTGCAAAACCAAATGAGGCCCATAAGACGTGTTATTATAGTAACCACAACACCAGCAACATTATCGCCAATAATGTCTGCTACACCTCTCTGAATCCCGCAGAGACCTCAGTCAAGCCGGTTCATAGCTGGCGGGCTGATTCGACAATTGGCAATACCTGGACGAACAATGCCTTTTTTGCCAGACCAGGCACGCAGTGGTACTGGGGAGGGAATCTGGTAGAGAATTTCCTCGCGACCTATGCTCCGACCACCCAGGACAGCGCCCCCGTACTGCAGCCAGTCACGGTTGGAAATGGTTCTGAGGCGGGATTTGTCGATGCTCTGGGAGGGAATTTCGATCTCGGTGCCACCTCACCTCTCATCGGCACAGGCAATGCCTCGTACTGTCCGACAGTTGATATTGATGGCCTGCCTCGCGCCAAAGGAACCTGCGATATCGGCGCATACGCACGATAATAGCAGCAACAACAACCTCGACGGTTACGACTTCACTCGTAACCGTCTGAGCAAATCATACTCAGTAGACTTCTTGCAAAAGCAATCCAAGCTCCTGACCAAGCCCTTGATTCCGCAAAGGGAGAGCTAGGCGGAACGAACTTTTGCAAGAGGTCCAGAGCATCTTAGGAACTGCCGGTTTTACTGCGAGGTTTGGAAAGTGCGAACCTGGGAAGGAATCTGCGGGTGGGAATGAGAACGGGGAATTATAGACTACGCGTGGTTAGCGTCGTTGCCGTTGAGTAACAGCAGGTGAGGTGAGGAATCAAAAGGGGCTGAATCTTGTTGAAAGATGAGGAAAATGGACCTTTCGTTCTAAAGGGGTCTTAGTCAGCCGCCGCCTCTAATGAGGTAAGAGAGCTGTGCGCCACGGCAGGAGAGATGTCTTTGCGAAAGACCAGCACTCGCGTCCAATACGTCCGAATCAAACTGGCGAGGAACGGTATCCGCTCGGCCCAGCGTGCAATCTGCAGAATCCGCGGCTTATAACTGACCTGCATATACGCCACCTCTTCCCAACTCCAACTAATGGGAAGAACAGCAAAGAGTTGTCGGTACTGCCGTCCGCTCCAGTAATTGAGCGCCGCGTGTGCGTATTCATAATTGCGCCGAGCAACCTCGTGAGCTGTCAAATCGCGGTGGCCACTCGCTCGAACCCCCAACACAGCCCACAGGAAGTACCAAGCTGTATGCTTGAACGGCGGCAGACCTCCTAAGGCATGGGCAAGAATTAAGTTACCGATTAAGAGCGAGGAAGAAGCGTATAGTTCCAATCGCCATGAAACTTACCGGGTTTGATATTGAGCGCTTGAAACTCATCGTCGGAGACCTGTAGGCCTTTG
>VGTJ01000215.1 GCA_016874775.1 Deltaproteobacteria bacterium | reverse complement strand
ACTCGTCAGCGGCCGGGCCGCCAGTTCCCCCGCCGCAAACGCTCGGCGGCCCATCGACTGCGGTTCGCGAAATATGGCAAACGGATACTCGCGTAAACTTAATGTCATTGCCCTGCCAGGGAGAGGGAAGATCGAGCGTAGCGAGAGCGGGTGAGGGTAATGGCCAGGATGAATACAAATAACAAACGCTAATGAGTTTTGACGCTCAAATTCGGTAATAGTCGATGCGTCTGTAGGGGCGACTGGCCGGTCGCCCCTACGCACCGAGGAGCACAAGATACGGTATGTTTCATTACCGATTTTGATTATCAAAGTTCATTGGGCATATAGAGGCATACATCTGTACGCCCCTACTTTTCTCTTCTCGTGACCACTAAACATCCCAACATCGACATCCCTCGTCTCCGCCGCTTCGATCGCTCTGCCATCGCTGCGGCGCTGAACCTGCTCGAAGATCGGCGACCTGCACGACAAGAACAAGCACTCGCGTTGCTTGATGAACTCAGTACCCATCCAATATCTGCTCATGTTGTTGGCATTACCGGACCACCGGGCGTTGGCAAGAGTTCGCTGATCTCGTGCCTGATAGAACAAGTGTCGGTAACAGGGAAACGTGTCGCGGTTGTCGCAGTTGATCCATCGAGTAAGGTCTCTGGTGGTGCATTACTTGGCGATCGTGGACGCATGCAAGTACCAACGGGTGCATCGGTCTACATTCGCAGCTTTGCCGCACGCGATCGTCTTGGTGGGTTAAGTCGCGAGGCCTTCTCGGCGGTGTTTCTCTTACGTCATCTGTGCGATGTCTTGTTAATTGAGACTGTCGGCGTCGGACAAAGTGAAACCGACATCGCCCATATCGCCGACACGGTACTCATGGTCATTCAGCCGTTTTCTGGCGATGTGCTGCAATTCATCAAAGCCGGGGTAATGGAAATTCCCGATGTGCTCGCCATCAACAAGGCTGATGATGAGGCGTTAGCACGCAAGGCAATGGCGGACGTTAAAGCAGCCTTGTCTCTTGAGCAGCAATCGTGGACGCGGCCCGTGTTAGCGGTGAGTGCAGCGACGAACCTGAATATTGACAAGCTGGTAGCTGCCATTGCTGCCCATTATCACCACCTTGACGCTACAAACGCATTGCAACATAAACGTGCAGATCAGGCGATTGCATGGGCCACAAGTGAAATTTTGCATGAAATTGGTCGTCGCGGACTTGTCGCGCTAGGTGGACCAGAGGGTGTTCACACGCTGTGGTCACAACAGCCTGCGACCTTGAGTGAGACGCATCGATTACTGGCACTCTTTCGCCAGGTACGATATAAAAAGTGACGGAAGGAGCACAGGTTCAAGTTCCTCAAAATAACCGCGAAGGGATTGTGGATGATGTTGCTGACACGGGATGAAATGACATTGTATCGCGGTGCGCCCCGGTTCTCGATTGCGAATGATCGTGAGATTGTTCTTCGTGCGCTCAGCCATTTATTTTATGGTGAAGTGGGTGCCGTTAAAATCGGTCAGTGGGTCACCAAAGCACCAGACATGGAAGGCATGTGGGAGACCGTCAAGCAAACGCGGGACGAAACCCGTCACGCGGGAATTTTTCGGCGGCTTTTACAACGCTACGACGCAGCGCCTTCTGCGGCGCTGGTAAGCGATATGGATGAGTTGCATGGTGTCGTCAGTCACTCATGGGAAGAAATGCTCTTTGAATCGATGGTGGTTGGCGAAGGGCTCGCGCTCGTGCTGATTTATTTTTATCACGATGTGATCAGTGATCAGCCGATTCGCCGTGGGCTGCAACGTGTGATTCATGACGAGGAAAGTCACGTTGAGTATGGCGAGCGCAAAATGATGCAGTATCTTGCCAAAGATCCGTCACTGCGCGAGCGACTGCTAACCATGCAGGAGAAACTGGTCCAGCATTACGCTGGCTTTATCACCGGGCAAGCACCCGCTGACCCGTTAGAGGAAATGATTGCTGAGTTTCCAATGTCGATTATTCAGATGCATATGACACGACTGCAGCGGATGGGGTTAACGTAGGGCAGGCTGTTCCTGCTACCTCGGCGGGCACAGCCTGCCCTACAGTTTAGAACTTCACCCGCACCCCGCCAAACGCCCCAAGCGGTGCGCCGGGACCAAGAAATCGCTCTAATCCTGTTCCATCGCGGCGATTCTCAGCAAAGGCTCCGTACGATTCATAGTTCGTATCGAACATGTTTTCGAGGCGGAAGAAGACATCAAAGAACTGTGCACTATATGTGAGTTGCGCATTCGCCACAAAATACGGTGACAAGCGTTTGCGCTTATTATCTTCGTCGCCACGCAAATATTGTGAGCCCACATAACTCCCGTCGAGATTGATACGGAGATACGGTGTCAACGCAAACTCCATACCACCAGCAATACGATGGGCAGGAACGAGTGGTAAGCGATGACCTTTTTTCACACGAGCCAGCCGATCTTCGCTGGCGAAAGTGAAGAGGTCGATATCATCCTCAAATGTCGCATCCGTTAACGTGTAATTGGCGTACCATTGCAGCTTTCTCCACGCTCCCTGGAGCAGCAGTTCAATCCCTTGCCGACGGGTGGCATCGATATTCTGGAAATATCCGCGCAACTGACTGCGGGGTTCATTGCGAAAGAGGATGTCATCATCGAGTTCAGTGCGAAAAAACGCGAGCGTGGTTCGGAGCCCCGACAATGGCGACCACCGCACCCCGGTTTCCCACGTTTTCCCTTTAACGGCCTTTAAGGGAGGGTCGTCAATGATTGCGGTCGGTACCGGACACGGGGCGTCTGGATTCGCGCAGGTTAACTCGACCGCAGTTGGTGCACGATAACTTTGGCTGTAGCCTGCGTACAGACTCAGATTGTTGGTCAGTGCATACGTCGCGCCAAGGGCAGGATTGAAACGCTTAAAACGATGGCTGCCGCTGGCATCGGTCGTGCGCGCGTCAGCTTCGTCATTATCTTGACCGGCAAGACGGTCTTTGATTTGGAGCGACGTCATGTCAAAGCGTCCGGCGGCAGTAATCGCGAGGCGTTCGAGCGGCTCTACCGTCAACGTTATAAACGCTCCACCACCGTGTGTCTGGGTGTGAATGCGCGTTTCAGCTTCAAACGGCTCTTTCTCTCCCCCTGCGAATCTATCGACTTCTCGCTCGTCGATACGGTAATTGAGCCGCGCGCCGTTGTAATCAAGTCCCACTGCTGCTGTCACTGGCAGGTTCAACCATTTCCCTTGATAGGCAAGTTGCGCAGTGCCGCCCCAACCACGCTGCCAAGTACGTGCTTGTATTTCTTCATCGACTCCAGGGTTAAATTGATCGATGGAGAGAAAACGACCAAAAGCGTTGGTCGAGAGCGTAAAGCCTCCGCCAAGGTCACGGCGATACTCGCTATTCAATAGCCAGACTTCTGGGTCGAACTTATCCGGATGGGTATATACTGCAGAGCGGTCACGCTTGAGAATACTTTCTGCAAGTGGGCCGTTACCGGTGAGATGGTTATTCGTATAGCTCAAGGAGAATGCCAGATCATTTTTTCCTTCGACATAGCCGACCTTGCCAAACACTTGTCCAACGTCACTGCGCGAGAAGTCGCGAAATCCATCTTCCATGAACCGATTGGCAGAGAAGAAATAGTCGAACTTCCCACGGCTCCCACCAGTCTGCGCCAACGTCCGCAAGCGCCCAAAGCTTCCCCCCCATACTTCGAGCAGTGAACCAGGGTTGGTCAGCCCCCGCTTGGTCTGCATAACAATCGCCCCACCGAGGGTGTTTCGCCCATACACAGGATGTGATCCAGGAACGAGTTCAATACGATCAATCGCGTCAACCGGAAGAAGATCCCAATTGACATGATCAGCGAGCGGTTCATTCACTCGCACGCCATCAAGAAACACACTCAGGCCTGGTGGAGTACCGATAAGAAATGAACTGACGAAGCCACGATAGCTAACGTCAGGTTGATAGGGGTTGTTCTGCACATGAGTAAGATTCACACCGGCGAAGCGGCGTGAAAAGAAGTCGGTCAGCGTGAAAGTTCCACTCGCCTGGATCTCTTTTCCTGTCGCCACTTGCACGTTGGCCGGAACCTGCTCGCGAGGAACAGGAATACCAGTCAGGGGAGTTGTCCCACGAACCTCGACCGTGGGGAGAGTCTGGGGTGAAGGACCAGAAGTTTGCGCTTCACTATGTTGGGAAAAGCTAACCGCGTACAGGAGTGAAACGAGCCATAAGCGGCAAAGGCCGCGCCACGACCTCATGCTTTTCCGTAATCATGGAACCCCTTGCCGGTTTTGCGACCGAGATACCCAGCCGCAACATAGTTGCGTAACAACGGACACGGACGGTATTTGTCCTCGCCCAGTCCGTGGTGCAACCGCTCTAACACTGCCAGGCAGGTATCAAGGCCGATCAAGTCAGCTAGAGCAAGAGGACCCATCGGTTGGTTCGTTCCGAGCTTCATGCCTTGGTCAATATCCGTTGCGCTCCCGACTCCTTCATAGAGCGCGTAAATCGCTTCATTGATCATCGGCAATAAAATGCGATTGACGATGAAACCTGCATAGTCTTTCGCGAAGATCGTCGTCTTGCCCATTTTCTTGGCGAGAGCATCAACGACTTGCGAGGTTTCTTCTGCAGTAGCTAACCCGCGGACGATCTCAACCAGCGGCATCACTACGGGCGGATTAAAAAAATGCATGCCGATGACTCTGTCTGCGCGCTTCGTTACCGCCCCAAGTTGCGTCAGTGAAATCGACGACGTGTTACTGGCAAGAATCACATCAGGACGAGCAATTTGATCAAGCTGTTGGAAAATGTTCTTCTTGATCTCATAGTCTTCGGGTGCCGCTTCAAGAATGAGGTCAGCATAGCGGAATTCATGGAGGTTCGCAGTCCCACGCAAACGACCGAGAATGGCACGTTGCTCATCCTCGGATAACTTGCCGCGCTCAGTCAAGCGCACCAAACCTTTGTGAATAGTATCCAAAGCACGAGTAACGATTGGCTGGGTCACGTCATAGAGAATCACCGAGATGCCAGCCTGCGCAGCGACTTGCCCAATGCCACCACCCATTTGGCCGGAACCAACAATACCAAGCGTACGAATGTCTTTCATAATTATGCGGGGAGTTGATTCTGTCGTTCGAGTTCAGTAATCCGCGCGATCACCTGATCCATGAGGTAGCCCGGTGTCGAAGCCCCTGCCGTCACGCCTATTTCCTTCACACCGGCAAACCACCCAGGCTCGACCTCGGCTGCTTCCTCAATGTGATACGTCATTGCTCCTTCTTGTTGACAGACCGTCGCCAGATGGCGGGTGTTCGAGCTGTTCTTCCCGCCAACCACGATCATCACTTGTACTTCACGGGCAAGGTCACGGGCAGCATCCTGCCTCTCGATGGTTGGGTTACAGATAGTGTTGAAGACTTTGAGTTCCTTACAACGAGGAGCAAGGTTCGCAAGAACCGCACTCAAGCGTTCAGGCTCTTGCGTGGTCTGCACGACTAGTCCAACCTTTTTGTTTGCCAGTTTGACCGTACAGGCCTCTTCCGGTTTCTCAATGATCGTGGCATGGCCACCAGCATGTCCGACGGTGCCTATCACTTCGGGATGCTTGGAGTTACCGAAGATCACCAAGTGATAGCCTTCATTCACTAGCTGTTTGGCACGATTCTGCACGAGTGTCACCAACGGACAGGTTGCATCAACGACGGTCAAGTTTTTCTGCTCGGCTTGTTTGTAGGTTTCCGGCGGCACCCCGTGCGTGCGAATGATAACGGTTCCACCAATTGGCATCTCGTCGAGAGACTCAATCGCACTCGCACCTCGGTCTGCCAAAGATTGGACAACTTGAGGGTTGTGAATAATTGGCCCCAGGGTTCGCACCTGAACGTCGCTATGCGTTTCAGTGGTCTGATGTACCATGTCGATGGCACGCTCGACTCCCCAACAGTAACCAGCATGTACCGCTTTACGAATATTTCTCACGCCCGCTTCTCCTCCTGCACCTTCTGAAACGACCCCACAGTTCCGGTCTGCGAGCCGATCCAGAGTTCGCCGCCTTCGTACAACTCTTTTTTCCAGATCGGTACGGTTTCCTTCAATTGATTGATCGCGTAGTGGCACGCTTCAAGGGCGGCATGACGGTGCCCTGATGAGACCGCTATAGCGACACTTGCTTCACCAATATCGACACGTCCGAGACGATGGATCATGGCAATTCTTTTCACCGGCCAGCGTTGTAAAACCTCTGCCGCAATTTTCTCCATCTCTTTCTCAGCCATGCCGGGGTAGCACTCATATTCGAGGCGCGTCACGTTGCGACCTTCATTGGTATCGCGTGTCATGCCGACAAACGTGGCCATCGCGCCAGCGCCTGGATCGGCAACGAAGTCTGCCAGTTCCTGGGTGTTAATGGGGTCTTGGGTGATTTTGCAGAGGATGTTCTCATTTGCTGATGACATAATGTCGTCTCATGACTTCGTACAGAATAGGGAATCTCTGAGAATAACCATAGTCATCCGGAAGGATCATTACTGAGCAACGCGGAGAATCTCTCAGGAGAGACGCACGAGAGGTGTTTCGCAGCACTCAATATGACACTCTCGGATAGGCATCTGAATCCACATTCCACATTCCACAATCGCCAATCCGCAATTCTTCAACCCCCACTGACCGGCGGAATAAATGCGAGTTCGTCATTATCTTGAAGGGGGTGCTGCTTGTCAACGTATTCCTGAGCCACGGCAAAGGCCATCGATTTTTCAACCGCAGCAAGTTCAGGATGCTCCTGTTTCAGCAGCTCCCATACGCTACCAACCGTTGCCCCAGCAGGAACTTCCCGTACTTCTTCGCTTTTTTTCAGTCGCTCACGCAATGAGGCGAAGAACCGTAAGTGAATACGCATAGAATTCTCTCACGCAGAGATGCAGAGACGCAGAAATTAATGGGTATGCCGTTCGCCTCGCAGGACAAACAACATGTGGCCAAGTTCAGGTAACACGAGCTTTGTCATCCCAAGTTCCACCGCACCGGTTGAGCCAGGGAGTGAGATCACCACTTTTCCTTTTGCAACACCTGCAGTCGCTCGTGTCATCATCGCCGCTGAGCCAATATCTTGGTAGCTCAACATGCGGAAGAGTTCACCAAAGCCAGGAATCTCTTTTTCAAGAATTCCTTGGATGGCTTCAAAGGTCGTATCGCGCGGAGCGATACCGGTTCCACCATTGATGATAATCGTGTCGACATCTGCTTGGTCCAGTAATGTCCGTACCGCAGCAGAAATTTGCGTCGGTTCATCTTTGAGAATCTGGTACGACGTCACCGTATGCTGCTGGGCAGCAAGTAAGTCTTTGATCTTCTTGCCACTGGTATCGGTCTCAACCGTTCGCGTATCGCTCGCTGTAATCACCGCGCAACGCACCGCACGGTGGGCCTTGTCTTTGTGTTCGCTAACCGCCATAGGTTTCTATGTATATCGTGACAGGGGGCAATCGCAACCCTACGGAGGCACCTTGTGGAAACCATTAAAAAACTCGATCAACAACGCCATGAACTGAAAGCGCTACGCTATTTGTTGGATTTCTTCCCGCAAAGTATGCAGAACCGCGAGGCACTCCCGAGTCGCGACGATTTTCAGATTGCGGATTGCCAACTCATTTACGACGTATTGCTGTCAGCGAAAACACAAGAAGAAGCCATAAAGACGATTGCCGACCTTGAGGTTGAAGATACAGATGTTGAATCGTTCCTCAGGCTTGGGGGCAAGTTTTACCATGCCTATCCAGCAATGGTAAAAGAGCGAGGAAAAGACTTTCGTGCTGGGACAGTAAAAGTTGTTGTTCCAGGCGAATGATTCAGGATTGAGGGAGAGAATCTATGGAATACCGAACGCTTGGTGGAACTGGAGTGAAGGTGAGCCATTTCTGTCTTGGGGCGATGATGTTTGGCTCGAACGGAAACACAGATCACAACGAGTGCATTAAGATCACCCATGCAGCCATCGATGCAGGAGTCAATTTCATTGATACGTCTGACACCTATTCTGAAGGCGAGTCTGAACGCATCCTGGCAAAAGCTTTGAAAGGGCGGCGTGACCAGGTCGTGTTAGCGACAAAATGCTTCTTTCCACCGGGACGCGCTGGACTGATGACCCGCTCTGGAAAGAATGCGACCGATGGTGGAGGTTCACGTCGCTGGATCATGAAGGCGATTGAAGAGAGTTTACGCCGCCTGGAAACCGACTACATCGATGTCTACCAGCTCCATCGCTGGGATTGGGAAATGGATATTGAAGAATCGATCGCCGCGATGACCGATCTGCAACGCGCAGGAAAAATCCGTGTGATCGGGGCCTCGGCATCACCGGCAGAATGGATTGTCGAAGCGCAACGCATCGCTGAACATCGCCATCTCGCCCGTGTACGCAGCGAGCAATGCATCTACTCGATCTTCAGCCGTAAAGTCGAAGAAGCGGTCCTACCGACATGCCAACGTCATGGTGTCGGTGTGATGGTCTATGCGCCGCTGGCTGGTGGGTGGTTAACTGGAAAATACAAGCGCAATGAACCTGCTCCAGAAGGCAGTCGTGCCGCCGGGCGATTAGGCCGCATGGGAACCTGGGATATTGAACGCGCAGAAGTGCAACGCAAGTATGATCTCATCGATGCCTTGCAGGGCGTTGCGCAAGAAGCTGGGCTTTCGCTCACTCATATGGCGACGGCATTTGCCGCGGAGCATCCAGGAGTGAGTTCGGTGATTATGGGGCCAAAGACGTTTGCTCAATTACAGGACACGATGGGCGCCGCCGAGACGCGCCTCACATCAGAGATATTGGATCGTATCGACAAGATTGTCCCACCTGGAGTCCGGATTGACCCGAAGGAATCATTTATTCCTAACCCTGCGCTTGATGATCCAATGCGGCGACGAAGATCGCGATAGCCGGAGGGGCGCAGTAGGCAGCGCCTGGCCTGATGAACGAAGAGGAAACACGAGAGGCAGGAAGGAGGAAAGAGCGACACCCGATTTGTTCCGCGGGAGCAAGCAAAGAAGGTCTTGTGAGCGAGCAGCGATGGAGCTAAGAGCGACATAGG
>VGTJ01000214.1 GCA_016874775.1 Deltaproteobacteria bacterium | reverse complement strand
TCCTTCCTGCCCCAGCGGACCTTCCTGGGAGGAGAACCTATGGGGTGCGTGACGGGCCTGCACGCCGGATCGCTCCGAAGCTTTTCGGGTCGCACGGCCAGCGGCCGTGGTTTCAGCTAGGAATGACGAAGTAATGTTTGTCCAACGTCTTTCAACACTATATCCCCAAAAGCGTGACCGTAGGTGTCATTAATTGACTTAAAATGATCGAGGTCAGCCAACAGAATCGACAATGGGTGATGGTACCGTTGAGCACGGAGGCATTCTTCTTTTGCGCGCTCTTCAAAGCGTCGCCGATTTGCCAACCCCGTCAAGACATCTTCTCGCGCCAGATGTTCCAGCTGAGACTGCTGCTCTTGCAACGTTTTTTGGTAGCGAACAATACGCTCACCAACTTTGATCCGTGCCTGCAATTCCGTCATGCTAAACGGCTTGGTCAGGTAGTCCGCTGCCCCAAGTTCAAGCCCTTTGACTTTATCTTCTAAGGTGTCTCGCGCTGAAGTAATAATGATGTGGAGATCGCGAAGCTTTTGGTCGCCTTGCACCGTGCGACAGAATTCAAATCCATCCATCTCTGGCATCATCAGGTCGAGCAGAACGATATCAGCCATCTGCTCTCGCAACCGTGTCAGCGCTTCTCTGCCAGTTGCCGCTGTTGTGATGGCATACCCCATGCCCTTCACCATCAGTGCTACCATTTCACGAATTTCCCTATCGTCTTCGACGATAAGAACCCGGAGTTGTCTACTTGTCGCTGGGTCACTCTGTGCCATGGTTTCTCTTATCTTCGGAACTGCCCGGCCATCTTTCCCGTTCACCTCTGAGAAGTCAAGGGAAACCCCCGGCAGGGTAGTTCGTCTCGGTTATTGGTTGATAACCCGCTCGCTTGCGAAACTCTGCCCCTCATCTACTTATGAGGCTCGTCGCTGGAGTCGTTCGAGCAGCATCATTTCATCAGCTAACGTTTTCTTGCCCCACGGAGATTCATGCATCCACTGGGTGAGATCGGCTGGTGGAATGGGACGGCTCAAGAAATATCCTTGTGCGATATCACACCCTAACGCAGCCAAGGCATTCCAGGTCGCTTGATCCTCAACACCTTCAGCGACAATCTTGAGACCGAGGTTATGTCCCAACTCGATTGTGGCACGAACGATGGCCGCGTCATTCTCGTCTGTCGTTAAGCCTTGCACAAACGACTTGTCAATTTTCAACGTGTTCAACGGCAGTCGCCGCAACAAGGCCAGAGACGAGTATCCGGTACCGAAATCGTCAATCGCAATACTTACACCCATCTCTCGTAACTCCGAGAGCGTTTTCAGCGTACTATCCATGTCAACCACGATTGCGGTCTCTGTAATTTCAACTTCAAGAGAAGTCGGGGGTACTCCCCACGACTCGCAGAGTCCGGCAATCGTGCGTGGAATCTGCACATCTTGGAGATCGCGCATTGACAGGTTTACAGCGGTGTTCATCTCAATGCCGGCCTCATGCCACACCCGACACTGACGAATCCCTTCATTCAATGCCCACCGGCTGATCGACCGAATAAGGCCTGTTTGTTCGGCCAGTGGGATAAAGCGGTCTGGTGGAATCAGCCCTTGTTGGGGATGTTTCCAACGAATCAACGCCTCTACTTGAGTCACGGTTCCTGAAGCCATGTCAGCTTTCGGTTGATAGTACAGAAGCAATTGCTCCTGCTCGATGGCCTGACGGAGATCGCTGATCAACACCAGACGATTAGGGTTGTAGCGATCCTCTTGCTCCTGCGTGTAGAATGCGTACCCACTCCCTGCTTCTTTCGCCAAATGCATCGTCATATCAGCGCGTCGCGTCAACGTTTCGACATCTGCCCCGTGGTCAGGATACAACACGACGCCAATACTCGCACTCACAGTCACTTTGTGATTCTCGATAAGAAACGGCGCTTCGAGAACTTGAAGGAGCCGCCGTGCGAGTCGTGTCGCACCGGCAGTGTCACTCACGGTCGGTAAGAGAACGACGAACTCATCCCCACTCAAACGGGCTAAGGTGTCAGCGCGCCGTAACGCGCCCTGCAGACGAGGCGCGACTTGCTGCAGAATCACATCTCCCCAACGATAGCCAAAGGTATCATTGATTTCCCGGAAACGATCGAGATCAATATAGAGCAACGTCAGACGGCGCCCTTTGTCTTGTGCAGCGCGCAGTGCCTCAGTGAATGCCTCGTTAAATAAGGCGCGATTCGGCAGTCCTGTCAGCGCGTCGTGCAAGGACTGATGTTTAAGCGCGGCACTCTGCGCTTCATGCTCAGTCACATCACGTGCATTGATGATCGCCCGCAAGGGTTGCCCCTCGTCCGGTAGAGTAATACTACTTGCCTCCAATACTCGCCATTCCCCTGCCGTAGACTGCAAACGTAACTTTACCGCACTGCTCGTTCCTGGCTGATCAAAGGTACGACGGAGGGTTTCTCGGATAGCCTGCGAATCGTCCTCGTGCGCATGCGTAAAAATACTCGCCCCTGTCAGTGCGTCCGCTCTATATCCTAAGATACGCTCGCTCGAACGACTGGCATACTGAATCGCACCGTCTACCGTCAGGACAAGAATCAAATCTAAGGCATTTTCTAAAAGCGCACGAAACTGATCAGTATCCTTGCGTCGGACATGGCGATCACGCGCGTCGCGCAACTCCCGCTCGATCGCTGGGATCAGCCGCGTCAAGTTGTCTTTCATAAGATAGTCACGCGCGCCAGCTTTCATAGCGGCAGCAGCAGTCTCCTCGCTGATGTGCCCCGAGACAACAAAGAACGGGAGATCAACTTGGCGTTCCTGGAGCAGTTGGAGTGCATCCAAAGCGCTGAACTGAGGAAGGACATAGTCCGAGATCACCAAATCCCACTCTTTGCTCTCAAGCGCAACAACCATCGTTGCCGCGGTCTCTACCTGTTCCCATGTCGGCTCATACCCGCCTTTACGGAGGGTATGCATGAGCAAGGTTGCATCGTCTGCTGAGTCTTCAACTACTAAGACACGCAACGGCGTGCGCATTTCGTTTCTCTCCTTCTACAGCAGGGCAATGGAATGAGAATAAGTAGGTGCCCCACCAGTACCAGGCAATTCGCAGTCTCCGGTTCCGCTTCACACGAGGACATCGGCTCCTGACTCAAAAGATTTAGCAGGCAAAAAAGGCCTGTCACTCGTTGCCTTCGCCACAGATTTGGGTTAGGGATAACGGCGCTGTTCACCAGGGGAGGCACATATGGAAACTCGTCCACCGTTCTTAGTTCCCGAGCAATTTGGCCCTCTTCAAGGGGTGCGTGTTCTGTCGACTGGCAGCTTGATCGCCCAACCGTATGCGGCGACGCTTGCGGCAGAGATGGGCGCAGAAGTTATTCAAGTCGAGCGTCCAGGAGAAGGCGATGCGGCCTGGCGTCACCTCGGACGACAATTACCAACGACCGATGGCAAGGGAAAAATCGCCACGACATGGATTCAAGAGCGTCGCAATGAGTTTTATGTCTCTTTAGATATGAGTAAGCCTGAGGGGAAGGATATTTTCCTGCGCCTCATCAAGTCCTGCGACTTATGGATGGAGAGTTCAAAACCCGGTAGCTACACCAAATGGGGACTTACTGATGAAGTCGTGCTACAAGCAAACCCCAAAATTGTGATTACCCATGTCTCTGGGTACGGACAATCTGGGCACCCGGATTATCTCGGACGCGCATCGTACGACATGATCGGGCAGGCGTTCGGTGGGTTAATGTACCAAACTGGATTTCCAGACCCGGATCCACCCATTCGCGCCAATCCATGGACCGCAGATTATATTACGGCGTTGTTCTGCCTCTGGTCCTCCCTGGCGGGCTACATCTATGCCCAACGCACGGGGAAGGGGCAAGTTGTCGATGTCTCACAGTTTGAGTCTATTCATCGACTTCTTTCCGGCACGATGGTTGAGTATTTTACCGATGGATTCGTTCGTGGTCGTTCGGGCAATAAGGCTACTGCCTTTCAGCCATACAATGCCTTTCAAGCCAGTGATGGCTGGGTTGTGATCGGCGCGGTTGGTCTGGCGGTCTTTTCTCGCGTGTGTCAGGCCATTGGCTTGGACCCCAATGATCCCAAATGGCAACAAGCAAGTACCGACGTCAACTCAATCGAAGGCATCGAGTTTGACGCGCTCTTACAAGGGTGGGTGGCTGAACGTTCGGTCGCTGAAGTCGTCGAAATCATGAATGCCAACCAGGTCGCGTGCTGCCCCATTATGAACAGCAAGGACATGGCCGAGGACCAACACTATCGTGCACGTCAGGTCCACGTGGAATGGGAAGACGGACAAGCTGGCAAAGTCAAAGGCACTGGGATTACGCCGAAGTTCTCGCTCACACCAGGAAAAATCTGGCGCGGTTCAGTTGCCGTGGGCCACGACAACGAACGTATCTATTCGCATTTCGCTGGACTCACGAAAGATGGCCTCACGCGTTTGCAAGAAAAAGGGGTGATTTAAGCGGAGAGAAAGAACTGAGGATGACGCCGACAGGATTGTCGAGGCTCTTTGCCGTCATCCCTGCGCAAGCGAGGAGCCAGGAGGATCAAGCATTGGCCTTTGGTTATACCTCCTGGATTCCGGGTCTTGCGCTGCTCGCCCGGAATGACGTCTCCTTACGTTTCAAACCTTTTTGATGAATCGGCACGCATGCCATTATTAGACATACGAGATCTGCGCAAACGTTACGATAGTGTCGAAGCGTTGCGGGGCGTGTCGTTCGCTGTTGAGCGTGGTGAGATTTTCGGGCTCCTCGGGCCAAACGGTGCAGGTAAATCTACCACGATTAACATTCTCCTTGGCCTGATACTCGCCGACGGTGGGCACATCGAAATCTTTGGGCAAGATTTTGCTCGTCACGCGCTCGCCATTCGGCGGCGGATGAACGTCGCCGCCGCCTTCACCAGCCTCAATGGTGTGCTCACTGTGCGTGAGAACCTCCGGGTGTATGGTCATATTTACGGGGTCAAAAATGTCCGCGCTAAGATTGACGAATTACTAGAACGGTTCGAGATTACCGACCTGGCTGATAAGAAACTGCAGTATTTGAGTTCTGGCCAACATACGCGGGTCACGCTCTGTAAGGGACTCATTAACGATCCCGAACTCCTCTTGTTAGACGAATGTACAGTCGGTCTTGACCCGGATATTGCCGAGAAAACCCGACGTGCCCTCAAGGAATTTCAACGCGAGAGACAAACAACGATTGTGTTTACCTCACACAACATGAATGAAGTCGAAGAACTGTGCGGTCGTATCGCGTTTGTCAGTAAAGGACAGATTCTTCGTATCGATACCGCCGAGCGCATCACGCAACTGATTCCCCAGCAAACCCTTACCCTTCGCTTTCGTGCCGGGACTGCGGTGGCCACCCTTCCCTTGCCTGACAACCTTCCAGCCGCTGAAGTTGGAGGAGACTCAAGCCTGCGCTTTGTCTTGAATAACCCCGAGCAGCAGCTTGATGCGATTCTGCGCTATTGCACTCAGTCTGGCGCGGCAATTGCTGACATCCAGCTCGTCCGGCCAACGTTGGAGGATGTGTTTATTAAGGTGGCAAGAGGGGAGATTTGAAAACAATGAAGAATTAAGAATGTAAAATTAAAAATTGGGGAACAGAGAACCCTAATCTTCAATGAATTGTTTGCGTTCTTATTCGTCATTTTTCATTCTGCATTTTTAATTTTTAATTACTATATGTTTTCTGAGCTGTACACATTACGCCCCTCAGTCGTCTGGGGCCTGGTCTATAAGTTCACTGCGATTTGCTATCGCAGCCTGGATCGCATCTTCGACATTGTGTACTGGCCGGTGATCTCCTTGTTGTTGTGGGGGTTCACCAGCACCTTCGTCGCGACCACTTCATCAGCCTCTGGGGTAAGGGAATTCTTCCTGGGGGGAGCCGTGCTGTGGAGTTTGTTTTGGCGGGCACAGACAGATGTCGGCACGTTTGTCCTTGAAGACTTCTGGAGCCGCAATATCTACAACCTGTTCGCTTCACCCGTCACCCCACTTGAACTCTTCAGTGCGATTGGCTTGATCGGCCTGCTCCGCTGCATCCTGAGTTTCCTCTTTCTGAGTATTCTCACGTGGCTGCTGTATGCCTTTAATATCCTGCAAGTGGGAGGAATGGCGCTCGTGATCTTTACCAGCATTCTTCTGCTCTTTGGTTGGGTTGTCGGCATCATGATCGCAGCACTCATTTTTCGTTACGGTCTCCGGATTCAAGTGCTCGCGTGGTCGGTAGGCTTCATCATTCAACCGTTTAGCTGTGTCTTTTATCCGCTGGAGAGTATGCCACGATGGGTCCAGCTTATCGCCGTCACACTCCCGACTACGCATGTGTTTGAAGGTCTCCGCTATGCAATCGCCACCGGAGAAATCGCGCATCAATCGCTCTTCTTGGCGTTAGGGCTTACTGCGATATTGCTCATTGTGTCGCTGTGGTTTTTCCAGTACGCCTTACAACAAGCTCGACGACGCGGATTACTAACGCGAGCGGAGATGGCGTGAGACGTAAAACGTAAAGCGTAATACGTAACCACCCCACCCTGCCCCTTTACGTTTTACGTTTTACGTTTTACGCATTACACTTTACGTCGCTTATTTCGCACCAAGTAGTGACAACTAGTCACAGATGGAGTTCCTATGCCCGGTAAACTCAAAGCCTTTCACCAATTCCGCTCAGCCATGAACGAAAAACTGCTGAGCAAAGGTAACCTGCAACTCAAACGCTTCTTCAACCTCGACTCACAAGTCTATGTCGAGGGCGCACTCCCGGCGAAAACAAAAGAGCTGATGGGGTTAGTTGCGTCGGCAGTGTTACGCTGTGATGATTGTATTACGTATCACCTCATTCAATGCGCCGAGCTCGATGTGACTGACGAAGAGTTCTTTGAGACATTTAATGTGATTTTGATCGTCGGTGGTTCGATCACGATCCCGCATATCCGGCGCGCAGTAGAGACCTTGGAAGAAATTCGCCAAGCAGCAGCAACAGTAAAAAAGGGGAGTGGCAACAAGGGAAAAAAGAAGAGTAAAGCCAGGCAATAGACGATAAGTTTCCCTCTCCCTATCAGGGAGAGGGTGAGGGTGAGGGTCAAAAGCGGAGAGTGAAGATAAAGGCAATCGCAAATTGCTTTAGACATAAGCGGACACACCATGAAATGGACAACAATTCTGCTCTTTCTCATGCTGGGAGTGGTTATGGCCAATGCACAAGACAAGCCCGCTCCACCGAATGCGCCAGCAGCGGCGCCGCGGAAAAGTACGCTGGCCGAGCAATCGCAAGTCGCTCTGACCGTGTACAATTCCAACATTGCCCTAGTCCGAGAACAACGTGAAGTCGAGCTATCTGCTGGGGCCAATACTTTACAATTTGTCGACGTGCCCGCGCAGATTCTTCCGACTACCGTCCACATCAAATCCTTGAGCGATGCGCAGGCGCTACGTGTGTTAGAGCAGAACTACGAATATGACCTATTGAATCCCGAGAAACTGCTAGAGAAATATGTGGGAAAAGAAGTCAAAATTTTTGATAAAAACTACTACACCGGCAAAGATGAACTAGCGGTCGCCACCTTACTTTCGACTAACAACGGGTTCGTCTATCAAATCAATAACGAGATCCACATCAATCCCCCTGGGCGGGTCATTCTTCCGCAAGTGCCGGAAAATTTGATGGCCAAACCCACACTGGTGTGGCTCTTACAAGCGACTCGTGCCGGTAAACAAAAAGTTGAAGCCTCGTATTTGACCAATCAGGTCACCTGGCAAGCCGACTATATCGCTGTGCTCAACGTCGATGACACCAAAGCTGACCTCACAGGTTGGGTGACGATCGACAACAAATCTGGCACTTCGTATCAGAACGCTACCTTGAAACTCGTGGCTGGCGATGTCCATCGCATTGCTCCACAGCGGATATACGCAAAAACCATGGCGATGGAAGCGCGCGCGCAAGATGCGGCTCCACAATTCAAAGAAGAGAGCTTCTTTGAATATCATTTGTACACGTTAGATCGCCCCGCCACCGTCAAAGACAATCAAACCAAACAAATGACGCTGCTCACTGCCACAGGCATCCCTATCGTTAAACGGCTGCTGTTCAAAGGACAGCAAATGTATTTCTATGACATGTACGGAGAAGGCACTTTCCAAAAACAAAAAGTGAGCGTCGTGCTCGAAATTGAAAACTCGCAGAAAAACAATCTCGGCATGCCACTACCCAAAGGCACCGTCCGCGTCTACAAAGCCGACAAAGACGGCGGCAATCAATTCATCGGCGAAGATGCCATCGATCACACACCAAAAGATGAGAAGTTCTCCATTAAAATGGGCGAAGCGTTCGATGTCGTTGGCGAACGCAAGCAGACCGACTTCAAGCGACTCTCGTCAACCGTCACTGAGAGTAGCTGGGAAATTGCGCTTCGTAATCACAAAGCCGAGGGTGTCACTGTACGTGTTGAAGAACCGGTTCCTGGCGATTGGGAAATACTTTCCAACTCACATAAGTACACAAAAGCCGACGCGCACACCTTGCAGTTCGATGTGCCGGTGGCCAAGAATGCTGAGGTCAAAGTTTCGTATCGGGTGCGGGTGAAGATGTGAGAGAAGGTAATAGGCTGTAGGCTGTGGAAGCTGTTGATAAATTCCTTGGAGGCTGGAACAAAAAGCAAAACCGTGCTTCGACAGCTTCCTAGGGGGAAATGGAAGAATGTAGGGTGGGCATTGCCCACCTGACTACCCAACAATTTCCTGCACTCTCCCCACCGCTCCACTCTCCAAGCGCACTTTGATCCCCCGTGAATGATACGCCGCGCTTGTCAGAATATCCTTAACGATCCCACGTGTTCGCTTGCCACTTCGTTGGTCTTGCTTCAAGACGATATCGACCTGCAGGCCGGGTCTGATGTCTTTGCGGTTTTGTCCGTTCATCGTGTCATTCCCATTCTTTGCGATCTCCCATCGCTCAACTTTCTAAATAGAAACTCACTCGATGGAAAGTGCTAGGCGGCGAGGGGAAGCGCATACACCTGACGTTCCACCGGGAAGGACCGGCGTTTTTGCAGCCAAGCAAAGACTAAATTGACTAATTCCTCTATAC
>VGTJ01000213.1 GCA_016874775.1 Deltaproteobacteria bacterium | reverse complement strand
AGGAAAGATTATACCATCTGCGCATTGACCAAAGTATTCCCTAAACCTTAATAGATTAGACGGATATTGAGGATTTTGATTGCTTGAGCTTGGGATACTCTTTTCAAGAACTCTCCTTAGCGAAGTTATGTACCACTCCCCCCCAACCAACTTTATATCTCTTGATATGTCGGTAACATGGAACGGTCTATGCTGTCTAGAGAGCAAACAAACGCGGCAGGAGGTTTGCCTGAGTTGCGTTCAGCTGAGGGGTGGAGAGACGGCGCGTGGCGATATCTCTCCACTTCTTCGTAGAGGAGCACATTCCGGAATGGACGAGCAGTTCCTTGGGGTTGAACAGTAAAATATTCAAAAACAAACCTGGATTAAAGACTTAATATATCTCAATATCGAAAAAATTTCACCCCAATATACATCCAACCTCAAGGAATCACTGGCAACAGAATGTGTGAGCGGAATTTCTGGTTGTGGAACACCGTCTGTTCAGCCACCTGCCAGGTGGTTCCGGTCGCTTGATCACCGCCCGTGTTAAGATTGCGATCGAAACGCGGGAAATTGCTTGAGGAGATTTCTACCCGCAAGCAGTGGCCTGGCAAGAACACATGGCTGGTCGCCCAAAGATCAATGGTGAATTCGTACACGTCATCTTTGTTGAGAAACTTGGGCGTCGTTTGTGATTCTCTATATCGTGCTCGTAAGATGCCATCAGCAATGTTCTGTGCGTACCCATCAGGACGAACGTCGACGAGTTTCGCGGTAAAGTCGGTGTCCAACGCTGACGATGACGCATACAGCACGACTTTGAGTGGTCCAGTCACTTCCAGTGGCTTTTCCTGCGGCGCGCCAGTGTAAACCAACACATCTGGGCGGCTCTCGACTTCACGTTGGTCTTTCACGCCCACTGGAATAATCAGCGTGTTACCGCCATTCGTGGGAACCGGATTAGCGGGGTCATAGCGATATTGATCGGTAGGCTCTTCTCCGGGAACTTCGAGGCTCAGTGCCCCATCCCCATTCAACGTGTTAGCCTTGCCGCGACTATGCAGGTAATACGGTGTATAGCGCGTCCGCGCAAGCGGCCATTCATACTCGTCACGCCATTGATTGGTGCCCATCACAAACAGTCGGA
Organism: Deltaproteobacteria bacterium; assembly: GCA_016874775.1. Lineage (NCBI taxonomy): Bacteria > Pseudomonadati > Myxococcota > Myxococcia > Deltaproteobacteria bacterium. Next base: position 8,014 of record VGTJ01000213.1, on the reverse strand, counting down.
TTGGCGATTCTTCCGATATACCGGTATCAACGCCTTTCAACCAGTAATCGAACCAACGCAATTGCACATCATGCAGATCCATAAAGGCATTGGGACCGAAATCGATATCGCCAGTACCACCGGTTGTCGGTGTCGTATAGGGAAATAGGTGCGCCCACGGTCCAAGCAGCAATCGTTGTCCGCCACGCGCTTCTGGGGTCATGGCTCGCGAGCGCAAGCCGTTAAAGTGGACAATCGCATCTTTCAGGAAAATATCGTACCACGAACTGACGTGGTACATGGGGATGCTGATATTGTGATGTTGTCGTTCAACATTGACTGCCCACCAGTACGGTCCGTCTTCAGGATGGGTGAGATAATCACGAATGTACGGTGACGTGTCTTTGAGCAGATCAGCCCAGTACATCAAGGGTAACCGGGTGTATGCTTCCGGCGTCATCGGGTTACCAAAGTTGATCGAGCGTAACAGGTCTGGACGAATTTTCGGCCATAGTTCATCTTTGAGTCCCATGCGCTCAATGGTGTTGCGCACCATGAAGATCGCGTAGGGAATCTGCCAGCCCAATGAGAACGCACCGCCGTGATAGACCCAACTGTCATGGAAATCGGCAGCGGCAGACACGGGAAAGGCGCAGCGCAGATGCGGCGGACGAGTCGGCGCTAGCAAATACTGCGTAGCACCAAGATAGGATTGGCCTTGGGTACCGACCATCCCATTCGAGTATGGCAATGATGCCGCCCACTCGACGGTATCGTAACCATCAAACGGCTCATCGATCAGCGGATAGTACGTTCCTTCAGAATCAAAGCGACCGCGTCCATCCTGAATGATCACCACATAACCACGCGCGGGAAAAAACTCATGATCACCAAAGTCACTCGCCATGTGTTTTCCGTATGGCAGACGCAGCAAGATCACCGGAAAGCGCCCTTCGGCATCTGGGCGGTACACATCGGCATGTAATGTCACTCCATCGCGCATTTTGGCGGGCACATTCTTTTCCACTTTGATGGCATACTCTGGACGACTTCCGTGCGGCATGTTCATATCCTCCTTTGGTGAGACTAGAGACTAGTTTTCTTTTCTCCAAGCCTCTAGTCTCTCGCCTCTAGTCTCAAATGCCTCTACTGACTACTAAATGCCATGGAAAAACGCAAACGAGGTAAGGTGGAAAGAATGAACTACTGGCTAGTCAAATCCGAACCGTTCAAATACTCATGGGAACAGTTCCTCAAAGACAAGCGCACGTTCTGGGATGGCGTACGGAATTATCAAGCACGCAACAACCTGCGCGCGATGAAAAAAGACGATACCGTGTTGTTTTACCATAGCAACGAAGGGCTCGCGGTTGTGGGCATCGCCAAGGTCGTTAAAGAATCGTATCAAGATCCAACTAGCGAAGATCCAAACTGGGTCGTGGTTGACCTCTCCCCGGTTGAGACACTCAAAACGCCAGTCACATTGAGTGAGATGAAACAGGAAAAGCGTTTGCAAAACCTCGCGCTTATTCGCCAAGGGCGGCTCTCGGTCTGCCCAGTAACGAAAGAGGAGTTTGAGGTCATTGTCGCGAAAGGCAGGGGAAACGGCCTGTAGGTTTTGGGCTATCAGTTATAGGGAGAGAGGTTGAGCCTGTGTCGTGATGTAGTCGTTTGGTCATAAGCGCTAAGTCAACTTACAGTCTTGCAGCGACCGCAACAAACCTGTCATGAGAAGCTGTTGAAAAACTCTGCGACAAGCTCAGGGTTAACGGCAACGGAACTGAAAAAGGGATGAGCTAACCCGTTCGTGCTGAGTCCTGAGCCCTGTCGAAGGATCGAAGCACGGTTTCGTTTTTTGCACTGGCCTCTGCGGAATGTATCAACAGCTTCTGAGTTACCTCTGGTTGCACTTGCCGGTCTCCCCGGCTATCGAGTGAAGTAAGACTCTCGGCGTAAGTGGAACTAGGGGTTCATCTTTACGGATCGGAGCACTGGCAGTGCAATTTTATGAAATGTTGATTCGGGTCGCTGGACGATTGGTTCTCGAACAGCGACTGTCGTATCAAACCTTGCGACGCGATCTCGGCTTGGATGAGGCAGAGATCGCCGATGTCTGCACTGAGCTGCACTTTCGCGGGATCGCCCACCATGAGGATGGCAAAGGGCTAGTGTGGATCGGCCACAGCAGTCTCGCATCGAGTGTCCAGAGTCCAGAGTCAGAACGAGTCCAAGGTCTAAGGTCCAAAGTCCAAAGTCAGGGAACCAAACCCCTATCCCCTAACACCCAGCATCCAGAAGCAGAGCGGCGGCAACTCACCGTCATGTTCTGTGACCTCGTCGGTTCGACTACGCTCTCTGGCCAGCTTGACCCAGAAGATCTGCGTGAGGTGGTGCGCGCTTATCAAGAAGCAGCAGCTGGCGTGATCGAGCAGTACGACGGTCATATCGCGCAGTACCTCGGCGATGGCTTGTTGGTTTATTTCGGCTATCCCCAAGCGCATGAGCGTGAGGCACATCGCGCGATTCATACCGCACTTGGCATTGTCGAAGCGATGGAGACGTTGAATCACCGACTGCAGTCTGAGCACGGCATCGAACTCGCGGTCCGTCTCGGCATCCACACAGGTCCTGTCGTGGTCGGACAGATGGGTGGAGGTGGACGGCACGAGCAACTCGCACTCGGTGAAACACCCAACATCGCAGCACGTTTAGAGGGACTCGCGACCCCCAATACCATCGTCATTAGTCAGGTGACGGCTCGGCTCGTCACTGACACGTTTGAGTTAGCGACACTCGGGTTGCAAACTCTGAAAGGAGTGAACGAGCCACTAGAAGTGTGGAAAGTGACCGGGGTCCGAGTGGAGGACCATCACGCCGGGAATGGGCTGCGTGAGGGCGCTCCGCTCCTAATGGGACGAGATGAGGAAATCGGGCTCTTACGACGGCGTTGGCAACAAAGCAAGGAAGGCGTCGGGCAGGTGGTCCTGATCAGCGGCGAAGCTGGAATCGGGAAATCCGGTCTCGTTAATGTCATACGTACGCAGGTCACCACCGAAGGATTTCCACGTATTACTTTCCGCTGTTCACCCTATCATACCAACAGTGTGTTATATCCTGTGATCGATCATATTCAACGCCTGCTGCAGTTCGAACGTGACGACAGTGTAGACGTCAAGCTCACGAAGTTGGAGAGAGGACTGTCCCCATATGCCCTTCCGATTGAGAATGTCGTTCCCCTGTTTGCGGCATTACTCTCGCTCCCCTTGTCTGACGGACGCTATCCTGCCCTCAATATGTCGCCTCCGCAACAGCGTCAGCAAACGCTGGATGCGTTGAACGCCTGGCTCCTTGCCGAAGCTGAACGTCAGCCTGTGCTCGTTCTGTGGGAAGATCTGCAATGGGCGGACCCAACGACCATACAGTTGCTAGGACTGGTTACGGAACAGGTCCCGACTGCCACGTTATTGAGTGTCCTCACCTTTCGTCCAGAGTTCGTTCCTCCGTGGCCGACACGATCCCACATGACGCCCCTCACCCTCCATCGCTTGGAACGGCCACAAGTGGAAGCCTTCATCAGTTACCTGACCTCGGGTAAACGCGTTCCGCCTGAAGTGATCACACATATAGTGACACGAGCTGACGGTGTCCCGTTGTATGTAGAAGAATTGACCAAAACGCTGATCGAATCAGACATCCTCAAAGTTGGGGATGATCAGCATGATACCTATCAACTCGTCCGGCCTCTGTCTGACGTGGCCATTCCTACAACGCTCCATGGATCCCTGCTGGCGCGGCTCGACCGCGTACCAGCCGTGCGTGATGTCGCCCAAGTGGGAGCCGTGCTTGGGCGTGAGTTTTCCTATGAATTGCTGAATTCACTGTCGGTTACCTCTGAAGAGCGCTTACACGATGGACTCACCAAACTGGTTGAAGCCGAAGTGCTCTATCAACGTGGCCGTCCACCGCACGCGAGATACACTTTTAAACATGCGCTGGTGCAAGACGCGGCTTACCAGTCACTCCTACGTCGCACACGCCAACAATATCATCAGCGTAGTGCCCAGATGATTGAGACCCGTTTTCCTGAACTGGTCCAGAGCGAACCCGAAGTGGTAGCACATCACTTTACTGAAGCTGGATGTACAGCCGAGGCAGTGCACTACTGGTGACAAGCAGGGCAACGCGCTGCCCAGCGCTCAGCCCATCATGAAGCGATTGCTCACCTCAGCAAAGGCTTGGAGGTACTTGCGCCTCTGCCTGACATGCCGGAGCGGATCGAGCAGGAATTACTTCTTCAGGTCACTCTTGGTGTGTCCCTCGTGGCAACCAAGGGCTACAGTGCGCCGGAAGTGGAGCAGCTCTATACCCATGCCCGTACGCTCTGTCAGCGCGTGGGCGATACGCCTCAGCTTTTTCAAGTGCTGCGTGGGACGCTCTTGTTCTACTTAGTGCGCGGACAGACCCAACCGGCCTTGGAGATTGCAGAGCAGCTCCTACAGCGTGTGGAGCGCCAATCCGACAGCGGACCGCAGATGCTCGGACACTACCTGATGGGGATGGCGTTGTTCCAGCGTGGTGTCCCGCAGGAGGCAGTGCACCATTTTGAGCAGGCCGTCTGCCTCTATGATCGCCAACAGCATCAGCAACTAGCGCAGCTGTACGGCATTGATATCGGCGTTGCTGCGCGCAGTTTTCTCGCATGGCCGTTGTGGTACCTTGGCTATCCCGAGCGTGCGCTTGCACACGGACACCAAGCGTTGTCGCTCGCACAAGAACTGAATCATCCATTTAGCCTAGTATTTGCTCACTGCTGGTTAGCGTGGTTGCATCAACTCCGTCAGGAACCCCAGGCTGCACAGGAGCAAGGCAACGCAGGTGCAACTCTAGCCAGTCAACAACGCTTTGCTCTCTACGCGGCGTGGAGCACCGTTACGCAGGGTTGGGCCCTGACCCAACTCAACCATCACAATGAGGGAATGGCAAAGATGCAAACGGGAGTCGACGGAGCCGCGGCTACAGGAGCAGAGGCGTTACGCCCGTACTTCCTTGCTCTGCTGGCTGAAGTGAGGGGGAACAATGGCCACCCCGAAGAAGGGCTCCGATTGCTAGACGAAGCAATGAAAGTGGTCGAGCGCACTGAGGAACGCTTCTACGAGGCGGAGATTTATCGGCTCAAAGGCCAGCTAACGCTAGAGACTAGCGGCTGGAAGCTGGAGGCTAGTTCCTCCTCCCCACAAGCCCCTAGTCTCAAGCCTCTAGACCCAAACGGGGTGGAGCGGGAGGCGGAGCAGTGTTTCCTCAAAGCTATCGCCATCGCTCGTGAGCAACACGCGAAGTCCCTCGAACTTCGTGCCATCATGAATTTGGTACGCTTGCGGCAACAACAAGTCGCGGTAGACGAGTCACGTCACACTGATCCCGCATCACGTAGTAGACTCGAAGAAGCTCATACGCTGTTGCGTGATATCTACGCATGGTTCACTGAAGGACTTGAAACACCCGACTTAATTTCAACCAGAGCTTTACTCCACGAGCTCAGTTAAACAACTGGAATCAGTTACAGTCCACTGCGGAAACAGAAGGGGTCGCGCGCATTGCACGGTCGGTAATAGAGATCTCTAGTTGTGATATCGACCGCATTGAACTGGTACGAATCCCATAGAGGCAGCTGCCTAGGTCAGGACCGATCTGCCATGCAGCAGGAGAACTGGGGAGGAAAATCACCTCACAGACAACTACGCCGCTGCAGATAACTATCCGTAATCTCGATTAATCGCTCACGGCCGAAGCTCTCGTCATGGCCAGCGTGCACGACCTGCACCGGTAAGTCTCGTAGGCGACGCATGGTGGCAACATAGGCGGCAATATCTGCGCCAGGAATTTCGTCGAGCAGCGGACCATCATAGATTGCATCGCCGGAGAACAACGTGCCCGTCACTGATTCCCATAACCCGATACTCCCCGGCGAGTGACCAGGTAAGTGCAGCACCTCGAACGCGCGACTTCCACAATCGACGATGTCCCCTTCCCGCAATAGTCGAGTCGCCGTCGCTGGCTGCAGTACGTAGCCTGCGATGTCGAAGTCTCGATGCGGTACAGCCGTTAACAATCCACCGCGAATGTCATACCCCATCACCGTTGTCACTTGAGCAGTTGGCGGAGTCCGCGCGCGAGTCGCCCAACTGCTTCGGCGGCCACCTCTTCGCTCAGTGCTCCGTACGCTACGCGCAGAAAACATCCATCGGTCAACCCGAACGCTGTGCTGGGAATCACCGCTACCTGATGCTCACGAATGAGCCGTTCGGTTAACACCATCGGGTCCATAGCGGTTCGCACGCGGAGTAGGAAGTAGAACGCACCGTCAGAGCGGGGGACGACAATCAGATCACTCAACTCCTTCAGGGTCCGCAGAACAACCTGACGTGTCGCTGTCATGGCGCGGAGTTTTTCTCGGCAATAGCCCACGCCAACGCGCATCGCCGCGACCGCCGCATGTTGGGACACGACCGGCGGGCAGATCAGAATTGTATCCTGGGCCTTTTTGATCGCAGTATATAAATGGTCGGGCGCAACCATCCAGCCGATCCGCCAACTGGCAAAGCCATAGGATTTGGACAGCGAGTACAAGGAGATGGTGTACTCGCTACTGCCCGGAATCGACCCCGGCGAGAAGTGCGTCGCCCCGTCGTAGGTGAAATACTCGTATGCCTCGTCGTTAATGTGGTAGATGCCAGCGTCGCGACACAACGCGTTAACCGCGCGCAGGTCAGACTCGGCATATACGACGCCTGCAGGATTGTTGGGCGACACAGTCACGATGGCCCGCGTCCGACTCGTGATCGCCTTGCTGAGGGCATCGAGTCGGAGTTGGTAATGCTCATCGGTCGGTACGCACACCGCCTCGCAGTTGATCATGCCGATCGCCATCTCATGGTTGAAATAGTAAGGAAGCGACAAAATGATCTGATCGCCCGGATCGGTAATCGCCAGCAAGGTATTCAAAAACGCCTGATTGCCTCCGGCGGTCACCACGATGCGTTGCGCATCACTCAGTGCGATGCCGTTCTCCTCACGGAGTTTGTGACCAATGATCTCCAAGAGCGGATCGGTGCCTTGGACCAGTTTATATTTATGATTGTCCGGATCGGCGTGAAACTGGCGGACTGCCTCCTGTACCTCAGGTGGTGGGCCGTAGTATGCCACGCCTTGGCCCAAAGAGATCGTTCCTGGGTTCGCGCGGATCAACTCGGCGACCACCGGAATGATCGGCGCCTGCACCGCCTGCATGCGTCGACTTTCGCGTAGCTTGAACATGCGGCGCATCATACTTGGTGGGAAAGAGAGAGCAAGGTGATGGGAGAGCAGAGCATGCGCATGTCGGGCGCTACTAGCGTTCGTGCCAATACTGTTCGGTACCAGTTATGCGCGAGCGATGATGGGTCCCTTCTCCCCCAGGGAGAAGGTCAGGATGAGGGGAAGAAAGTGTGGTACCACTTATTCTATTCCCTCACCCTAGCCCTCTCCCTGAGGGAGAGGGAATTCTGAGTACCTTCTTATCTCCTTGCCCCATTTACAGCGGTTCGTTAGGTTCGCCCCAGGAGGAGCATCCATGCGATCCTAGCTTGCTGCCGCTGTGCAAATGACCGCTTCGCCGTCGAAAGAAGAAAACCTCTCCAAGGCCGAGATGTTTGTTCGGCTCGCCGCTGAGCGTGGCGCCTCACTCATTGTTCTTCCTGAAGTATTTTCGTGGCGTGGCCCGAAGGGAACAGGCGCGCAACAAGCCGAGGCCATTCCTGGTCCGACCCCGGAACGCCTCAGCGCATTGGCGCGTCACCATCGGATTCATCTGGTTGCCGGGTCGTTTCTTCTGTTAACAACAGCATGCGACTGATCTCATCATACTTGGCTGTTAGGCATGGGCAAGAATTAAGTTACCGATTAAGAGCGAGGAAGAAGCGTATAGTTCCAATCGCCATGAAACTTACCGGGTTTGATATTGAGCGCTTGAAACTCATCGTCGGAGACCTGTAGGCCT
>VGTJ01000212.1 GCA_016874775.1 Deltaproteobacteria bacterium | reverse complement strand
GACTTCGATACTTAGACCGAAGCCAGCACACAATGGTCTCGTCTCTCATCCCTGCTCTTGTGCAGAGGCTCTCCACTCCGGTCAATCACTATTGCGGTAAGTTGTTTCCTGCCACCGCCTTAGTGGTGAAATCGTAGGGCACGTACCACGCGCCAGTCAGTTGGCGCGCTTCGCACCCCCTACAATTGCTCACGAGGTTATGAGACACGGCACTAGGCTTGCTCGGGCTCCCACGCGCCTGGCCCGAGAGCAGGCGTCATGAGCTTGACAACTCAGTTGCAATTGACTACGTTGTGCGACCTGAAACATGACTGAGAATTGGTGGACATTACGGTGGAAACGTGGAAGCGCGCTTCTCGGGCTGCTGAGCCTACTGGCGTTGTGGGTTACCACGGCATCTCACGTTCACCTGACGTCCACTCAAGGCAGTGCTCGTCAGGAATGCCAGCTCTGCGTCGTGGCTGCCACCCCGGTTCTCATCACAGCCTCCCTTGCTTTGTCTACTTTTGCTGAGATTGTTGAGGTCTTCGTTTTTGCCGAATTGCAATCTCGCTATCGGTTCTGGCAGCCCATCAGTTCCCCCCGCTCTCCACCGTTCGTGTCCTAAATTTATTCCTGCCCTGACATCTATATTTTCAACTGCGCGCGGTTGCACATTCTGTTGCGGACAAGCGTAGCCGATGCGTGCACAGTTGATGTATTCGAGGAGGAGGATGCTATGCGAAGAGTGTTGAGCCGTGTGCTTACTGCACTCATATTGATCCTGTGTCCGCCATTTTTCAGTGTGGCAGCAGCGGATGATTCAGCAGAAGTGAAAGCGCTCAAGAAGCAAGTCGAAAGCCTACAACGTACGGTCGAGCAATTGCAGAATGCCGTCCAGTCGATGCAGGGCGCGCCAGCTCGCCCCCCAACTCCTCCATCAGCACAACCGGCGCCGAGTGCTATCGATTCGTTCATGACGAAAGAAGGTATTACAACGGATCGCCCCAGTACCATAGCTCGCACCACTCCTGGTGCGGCAGCGCAGCGATATATCGACCTCTCCTTCATTCCGTCGTTTTTCGCCGGTGCATCATCTAAACGAGATAGTGTCATCCAGACATTGCAGGGTGGCGGGCATGATCCCCGTAAGCGTGGCTTCACTCTTGCGGAAGGTGAGCTGGGTCTCTCTGGTATCGTGGATCCCTACTTCGAAGCGCGCGCCTATATCACCACATTTCTTGACGCGCAAAGCGGAGAGACAAACCTTGAACTTGAAGAAGCATTCCTAACCACGCGAAGTCTCCCATATGGGTTGCAGCTTGAGGTCGGCCACTTTCTCACCGAGTTCGGCCAGATCAATCCACGCCACCCGCATCAGTGGGACTGGATCGATCAACCGATTGTCAATAACCGCCTGTTTGGTCCCGATGGTATCCGAGCCCCAGGTTTTCGTGCCTCTGTGCTGTTGCCAAAGTTGCTCCCTGGTTGGTGGAAAGCGGACAACTTTAGTTCCATCATTCACGTCGGCATGCAAAACGCCAACGGTGAAACCATGACCAGTTTCCTCGGCGGTCGCCACGAGCACAGTGGCGGAGAAGAAGCGGAACATGAGGAGGAAGGCGAAGAGCATGAGCATGCCCTCAACGATGAGAGCATTGGCTTTCGTCCACGCATCAACCGCGACACCCGCGCGATGAAGGATTTTACCTACCTGGCGCGTTGGGAAAATTTCTACGATTTCCGCAACGGTCTGAGCACCAACATCGGTGCTTCAGGCCTGTACGGCCCCAATGCCACTGGTCCACGCGGAGACACCTGGATTTACGGAGTCGATATGAAGTGGAGGTGGCGTCCCAACAACAGCTTCCGAGGCTGGCCGTTTGTCACGTGGCAGACGGAGCTGATGCGACGCGATTATCACGCCGATCGCTTCACACTGAGGCATGAAGATGAACCTGGTGAGGTCACGACCATTCCTGGACGGACTCTGGAAGACTGGGGCGCATACTCACAGTTACTCTATGGCTTCTATTATGGGAGTTACGGTGGTTGGGCCACCGGCGTTCGGTATGAATATGCAGGGAGTAGCGGACAAAGCATTGGCGGACGGCAGCGTGATCCGTTCCGTGCTGATCGTCACCGCGTATCTCCACTCTTAATCTGGCAACCAAGTGAATTCACGCGCATTCGTCTGCAATACAACTTCGACAACGCCAGACATTTAGCTGGCAGTAACAATGCCCATTCCATTTGGCTGGGCTTCCAGTGGTTGTATGGGCAGCATCCACCGCACGAGTACTAATTGGGACTAGGGGCTAGAGGCTTGAGACTTGTTGGGAGAGGAAAAACAGTTCTAGCCCCTTCTTCACGCAACACGCAATACGTAACACGCAACACGTCTTACGCGAGGCTCACTATATGTTAAATCGAACACTAAGGATGATTGGGATCTTTTTGGTGGTACTCTTACTCGGATCGTCTGCCCTAGCGCAGTCCCTCAAAGTCTGCGCGACCGTCCCTGAGCTGGGGAGTTTGGCGCGCGAGATTGGTGGCGAGCGAGTGACGGTAGTCACGTTTGCCAAGGGCACTGAAGATCCACATTTTTTAGAAGCCAAGCCTAGTTTCATTAAGTCTCTCAGTGAGTGTGACGCGTACATCCAGATCGGCATGGATCTCGAAATCGGCTGGGCACCGGTGTTACTGCGCGAGTCGCGTAACGGCAACGTCCTTGCTGGCGCGCGTGGTCACATCAACGCCTCAACAGCCATTACCCCGCGAGAAGTCCCTACCGTTGCCGTCGATCGGTCGATGGGCGATGTCCATCCCTTTGGCAATCCGCACTATTTGCTTGATCCACTCAATGGGCTACGGGTCGCAGGGTTGATTCGTGAGCGTTTCAGCGAAATACAACCAGCCAGTCAGCAGTATTTTACCGATCGTTACACCTCGTTCCGCCAACGGCTGGGTAACGCTTTGGTTGGGGAATCCCTCGCCAAGAAATACGATATCGAGAAACTCGCCGCCCTCTTTGAGCATGGCAAGCTTGATGACTTCCTCAAGAGTCACAATGAGCAAGGCTTGCTCGGCGGTTGGTTTGCGCTGCTGCAACCACACCACGGGGCAAAACTCGTTGCCGATCACAATATGTGGCCCTATTTTGCAGAACGTTATGGACTGAGTCTGGTCGGGACGTTGGAACCGAAGCCAGGGATTCCGCCCACAACCGCGCACTTAGGCGAGATCGTGGACGTAATGAAAGCCAATAATGTCAGAGCAGTCTTGGCGACGGCGTATTATGACATCCGCTACGCTGATTTCGTCTCGCAAAATACTGGAGCAAAGGTGGTCCCGATGGCGCATCAAGCTGGGGCACGACCTGGGACAGACGAATACCTCAATATGGCGGATTATAATGTCCGGCAGCTCGCAGCCGCGTTGGGAAGTGTGAAGTAAAATGACAGTGAGGAGGGAAACGCACGCTGAACCGGGGAGCCAGAGAAACGGAGAGCCGGAGATAGGAAAGGAGAGGAACTCCCCGATTCTCCCTGTCTCCGCTTCTCCGTTTCCTCCCCCTCTTTCCCACTTCCCCTCTTTCCCTTCCTCGGATGGTCCCGTTGCTTGGCTCGACCCAGTGGGGATCTTCCTCTCGCTGCTTTGCGCCGTGCATTGCCTTCTCGCGCCGCTCCTCATCACGTTGCTCCCGCTTGCTGGCCTTGGATTTCTGGCGGGGGAACAGACAGAGGCGGTGTTTGTTCTCACCACACTTGCGGTTGCTGTCGCCAGTCTGTCGTGGGGATTCAGGGTTCATCGCCATCAACGGGTGCTGCTTACGCTCGGAGCCGCTGCTGCTATGGTGCTGCTCGGACGTTTTTCCCTGGCAGATAGCCCGTATGAAATTGCTTTGGTTACCACTGGTGCCGCGTTACTGGTTGTCAGCCATACGCTCAACCTTCACCTTTGTCGCACCTGTGTGGTGTGTCGTGAGGAAGCCGTGGCAGTAAGCGGCGACATCATTCTGAAAACGACCTCACTCGCCCTCGGTTACGGTGAGCATGTCGTCCTGCGCGACCTCAACTTCCAGATCCAAGCGGGCGAGTTCTGGTTCTTCCTTGGCCAGAATGGTGGTGGTAAGAGCACCCTCCTGCGTGCCGTTCTCGGATTACTTCCGCCACTCTCTGGCTCCTTGCAGCTTCACCCAACACTTGCCAGCCGCGAACGGACGGGGTTTGTTCCGCAACGGTGTGACCTCAATCACACCCTACCCATCACGGTACGTGAGTTCGTCGAGCTAGGATTAGTCGGACTCCGCGTCGACAGAACGGACCGCAAGCAGCGACTGACTTGGGCACTGGAAAAAATGGGGCTGCTAGGATTGGACGACAAGAGCTATTGGGCACTCTCTGGTGGACAACACCAGCGGGCACTGGTAGCCCGTGCCCTGATTCGCCGCCCGGCCCTGTTAGTCCTTGATGAGCCGACCAATAATCTTGACCTGCCGACCGAAGATGCACTGCTCCGGTTGCTCGCCGCGCTCAATCATTCAGAGCAACAGACGATTCTCTTTGTGACTCACAACATTGAGCTGGCCACACGCTACGCCACCCATGTCGGCTTGCTCTATTCAGGACAGATGCTTGCCGGTGCACGTGAGACAGTTCTAACGCCGGGAAATCTCGCGCGGATTTACGGAGGAGAACTTCTCTTGGCAACGGATTCGTCGGGTCATGTCGTGCCCGCGATCACCAACGGAGCAGTGTCATGATCGCCAACTTTCTTGCGTCCTGGCCGCTGTTTCATAATGCCTATCTTTCAGGGTGGCTCATTGGCATTTTGCTCTCGTTGATCGGGGTACTGGTTGTTGCCCGCGATCAGATTTTTATCGGAGCAGCGGTGTCACAAGCAGCGACAATGGGTATCGCGATCGGCATGGTCATCGGCAGCCTGCTAACTCACGATGAAAACAGTTGGGTCCGCTCGCACATTTTTCACGGCATTATGGGTGGACTACTCGCGATTCTTGCCGCCCTCTTCACGGCGCGCGGAAGCAAAGCTGCGGGTCGTGAAAGCCACGAAGCCGTTACCGGGTGGGTGTTCCTCCTTTCTGTCAGTTGCTCAGTGTTACTCCTGGCCCACAGTCCTCATGGGTTGGAAGAGGTCAACCATATTCTTTCGAGCACCATTGTCGGCGCAACCGCGATGGATGTATGGCTTTTTTCAGCACTGATATTACTCACTGCAGGAGCGTTAGCCTGGTGGTATCAACCTGCCTTACTTGTGGTCCTTGATCCCGAAATGGCACGAGCCGTCGGCGTCCCTGTTGGGCGGTGGGATGCGTTGCTGTCGATTTGGCTTGGCGTTGCGATTGGATTCTCGATCCATGTTTCAGGGGTAGTCTATGCCTTTGCCTGCTTAGTCCTGCCTGCGTTGATTGCAAAAAACCTCGGCCGTGAGATTCGCACGATGTTCTTCCTCGCCCCGCTTGTGTCTTTTGCTGCAGGGCTCGTGTCATTTGTCCTGGCCAATCATTATGATTTTCCTCCTGGACAGATGGCTACGGCAAACCTGTGCCTGCTCCTTGCCATCGCATGGTTTGTGCATTACGCCCGGCTCTCTCTGCCGCGCAGGGAACAGCTGCCTTAATCGTGCAAGAGGCTATCAGCTATCAGCAGTCAGTCAGCAAGGCCCACGCAGGTATTCAGTTGTCAGTTCTCCATTTTCCCAATACAGTTTTTGCTGAATACTGCTAACTGACGACTGCGGACTGTTCTTGCTGACCGCTGATCACTTCCCTCATCCAAGGTTGCGATTCTCATCACAACGCGCTAGGGTAGGAATCGCTATGAAACAGCGGCAACCTATTTCTTTAATGAGTCAGCTTCGATCCACCATTCGCAACTCTGGCCTGCGGAGTACAGCCCCTCGGGTTGCGGTGTTTCAGTACCTCCAAGAGACGACGACCCCCATGAGCCACGCGGAGATTTTTGAAGCCCTTGAAGAGAAGGGATTTGATCGCGCGACGATCTACCGCAACTTAATCGACCTCACCGAAGTCGGGCTGTTATTACGCACCGACGTTGGCGATCATGTTTGGCGGTTCGAGCTGCGGCCCGAAGGACAACGCGGTCATCAAAGCGAGCATCCTCACTTTATGTGCACCGATTGCGGAGAAGTCGCGTGCTTGCCTGATGTCAATGTTCGTATTTCCCCGACACGAGGAATTCCTCGTGCACTTGCTGCGAAGAATGTCGTTATCCAGATGAAGGGACTCTGCGACCGCTGCGCTGCCTAACCGGTGCAAGGTATCCCCCTTTTCCCCCACAGATTTCCCCGACAGCACCTCTCACCTCCGGATCTCCTCGGGCCGGCATTCAGGTATACCCCTGATTCGCGACAAAAGAGCATAACAGCCTGTTTTTTCACAATTTGCGTTTAAGAATCCCCCTGCTCATCCGATAACTAAAAGCAAATTTTCAGCAAGGGAGATTTGCATGCGAAAAAGACTACGTATGTGGGGGGCGTTGTTCACGACAGCGTTTCTCTTGGCATTTGGCGGAAAAGCTCAGGCCGTGATCGGAATCCCGGACGACGTTCCGGCAGCGACATTGCTCTTTCCATTTTTTAAGGTCAACCCAACACAAAGTGGCCTCAATCATCAAGACACGCTGATTGCCATTACCAACACTGCCAATCCAGGAAGCAATGTGATAGTTCATATCACGCTCTGGAATGTTCGCTCACAGCACGTGTTTGATTTCAATATCACGTTGACGCCCCATGATGTGTTCTCGTGCAGTTTGCTTGATTTATTGGTGAATCCAACGAACCAGGCAAAGCCCTGCGGAGTTTTCCAAGCACCAACTGGGATTGCTGAACAGTTACGTTCAGGCAATATCCTGGCTGGGTACATTACTGCAGACGTGGTCTCTCAAGCCACGGCGATTTTCCCTGGTCAGGCTGGTTACCCGTTCCGTGATTGGAACATTCTCGTTGGTCATGCCTATCTGGTCGATCTGCCAGCAGGATCAGCCACGGGCTTCAATGCAGTCAGCATCGAAGCTGAGGTCTTCCCCAATGGCTCGACCTACAACGCACTCAGCGGTGGGCTGGGACATCCAGCAGTTGCTGCGGACGAAGACGCTCAGATTGGTTTCTACCTGAATCGTTGTATCGAAGAGCAAGGCGCATCAGCAAACTGCGCTCCCGCTGGAGTATATGGCAACCGCGAACGGATCGACGGCTTTAGTGGCGACGTCGTGCAAACCTTCGATCGGTTCGGCTATCCACCAGCCAATCGCTTCGGCGATTCACCGCTAAGCCTCATCGTTCGCTATTTCTCGGAGAGTACGCTTGGCGGTCGGACAGAGGTCTGGTTGTGGAAGGATAGAGTCACAAGCGGTACGGCAGCAAACGTGAACCTCGCGGTGTACGACGAAGCCGAGAACTCACACTCGATTTCGTTGAGCCTTCCCGATGAAGTGAACTTTACACCGACAGCGCAAATCGTCACCCCAGGAGTGCCAGGCGGATGGTTCCGCATTCGCTTCGCCTGTGGTCAATTTGGCTATTGCGGATACGATCCAAATAGTCCCGCTACCTGGGGGACCCCGACCACACCGATTCAGGCGGTCGCGTATTCGCTCCAATTTGCCAACAGCCAGAATGCGAGCCTCCGTTGGGATGCTGCCTTCCCGGCTCATCGGCAGTATACGACCTATATCGGTGGCCCGTCTGCTGAGTAAGTAAAATTACGCTCAGAGGCCTACCCTACAAGTATCGTGACAGGTGTCGGGCATCTGTCACGATCACTTTCAGAATGGGCGTGCAACAAGGCAGGCTGTCATCCATCCTAATAAGTAAGAAGCAGTGGGAAGTACGGACCAGCAAAGGCAGGAAGGGTGTACGGGCAAGGGGACGAAGAGGAACGTCGCTGATCGTCGCATCAGACGGAAGCAGCTTAGATACGCTTTGTTTCACCAACCTTCATACCGTACAACACGACCCCTTTATCGATACGGATAGTGAATCCGCACACTGGATTGATGCAACTCCAGACTTTGTATTGCAACGACGCTCCACGCGGGCCAAAGTCTGATAATGGTACCAGCAACCCTTTATTACATTTACGACACTGGGGAAGATCCACGCCTACCGCCTCCTCTCAAGAGTATTTCGCTTCCCGGTCCGCTCAGTATGCCAGGGAGTGACGGAAACTCAAGGGGAACTGGGGAATGGCATACCGTAGACTTAGAGCTGACAGCTCGGGCAGAAAAACGAACTCCGCCCACCGCGCGTGTCTCGACAGATCGCTGTGTGGCAGGTACGGCACGGTTCACCATCTCGATCATAGACACGGAACCGTTGCTGAAATCTGCCCTCTTTCCCTTCGCCGTCGCGATAGTCAGAGATAGAACTCCCACGATGACGAATCGCTTCCCGTAAGACGTCTTTCGTCGCTTTGACGATTCGCTCTATCGCCTTGAGATCTAGCGTTGTAGCAACACGGCCTGGCCGCACGCCGGCACGAAAGAGCAGTTCACTCGCATAGATGTTTCCTACTCCCGCGACAACGCGTTGATCCATCAGCACATCTTTTATAGTGCGCTTCGTCGCTGCGGCTTTCTCAAGCAAATAGCGCGTTGAAAACTCTTTCCCCAGCGGCTCACACCCCAACATCGTCACCGCTGCAATCTCCTCTGCGGTCCCAATAATCATGAGTCCGAATCGCCGCGGGTCGTTATAACGAAGCTGATGTCCCGAACCGAGGGCCACACGAACATGGTCGTGAAGAAGAGGTTGAACTTCTCGCGTTTCAACAATCAATTGCCCAGTCATGCCAAGGTGCACGAGCCAAATCTGCTGGTTATCAAGTTGCAGATGCAGATATTTGCCGCGCCGATCGATCGCACGGATAGTCCGGCCAGTAAGGGTGCGTGCAAACGTTGTAGGTAGTGGTCGCCGTAATCGTGGTTCACGTACCTCAACCTGCACGACCGTCTGACCAACGAGAAATGGTTCAAGGCTCCGTCGTACGGTTTCAACTTCAGGCAACTCAGGCATGGCTCCACTCCTCCCGTTTCGCTCCCTTTTCATGTCATAGCCGGTCGAAGACAACAACCAGCTCCTCCAGACTGCAAACGAACGGGAGATAGGGCGAATGGGCGACCCGGCGAGTGGGGGGAAGAAAATTGCAGGGATGAAGGAGCAAAGTGTGGGATTAACCGTAATGATTTTTGTTCCGGCGTAAGCCGCCAAAGGAGCTGGGAGGTGGAGCGTGCTCTTGAGCGGCGCGAGCTTCTAT
>VGTJ01000211.1 GCA_016874775.1 Deltaproteobacteria bacterium | reverse complement strand
GCTGTCGCCGCTGCCTCCTGGCGTGTATCGCGTGAGCGTGGCAAAGACGGGCTTCCGGCCCATGGCACGCACGGATCTGACGCTGGCCGTGGATCAAACCGCTCGCATGGACTTCACGCTGGAACTCGGAACGGTGAGTGAGTCCGTGGAAGTCAGCGCAACCGCTGTGCAGATCGATCAGGACACTTCGGCGCTCGGTCAGGTGATCGACGGATCGAAGGTACTCAACATGCCGCTGAACGGGAGAAGCCCTCTCCGGCTGACCCAGTTGACTCCGAACGTGGCGGTGGCGCCCACAGGTAACGGGCAGTTTCAGGATATCCCGGTGAACATGATGGACGACTCGATGATTTCCATCAATGGCGGGCGCGCTCGTTCAAACGAAGTGCTGGTGGATGGAATCCCGACGACCACGGGATTCGTGAATGTCATGACCACGGTTCCCAATGTCGACAGCACCCAGGAGTTCAAGGTGCAGAGCAACAACCTCTCCGCCGAGTGGGGCCGGTTTGGCGGCGGTGTCATCAACGTTTCCACGCGCAGCGGCACCAACCAACTGCACGGTTCGCTCTTCGAGTTTCTTCGCAACGACGCATTTGACGCGAACGAATTCTTCAACCGGGGAGCTGGGCGCGCCATTCCCGCTTTCCGCATGAACCAGTTCGGTTACGCCGTGGGTGGACCCGTCGTTTTGCCGAAGATCTACGACGGCCGGAACAAGTCGTTTTTCTTCACCGACTACCAGGGCAGCCGCTGGCGGCGGGGACAGGTTTTCCGGGGAACAGTGCCTACGGCGCTGCAGAGTCGCGGGGATTTTTCGGGCACGCTCGCCCAGAACGGTCAGCCGATCCTGGTGTACGACCCGCTCTCCACCCGGCCCAACCCGGCGCAAGCGGGACGTTTCCTGCGCGATGCTTTTCCAAGCAACGTCATTCCCGTCAACCGGTTCGACCCGGTGGCCAGAGCCATGAACGCCTATTACCCCGCGGCCAACACTAGCGGCGATCTTTTCACACAGAACAACAACTACATCAACAACGCGCCGATTCGAATCGATCAAGCGAACGTGGGCAACCGCCTGGATCACTACTTCAGCCAGGCGTGGCGCATGTTCGGACGGGTTTCGCTGCACCGCTCCACGATTGGCCAACCCGATACCTTCGGCAACATCGCTACGCCGGGCGGGCTCAAAGGCGTGGCGCTGAACAACGCTTCCGCCGGAATGGATCACACGGTGACGTTGAACGCCGCGTCGGTATTCAACGTGCGGGCGGGTTTCGCGCGGTTCTTCTGGACGCGCCAACTCTTCAGTGAAGGCTTTGACGCCACTCAACTGGGGCTTCCCGCGAGCCTCGTGCGCGCGTTTACAAATCCGCTCTTCCCGGAGGCGAACATCGAGGGCATGGCCGGCTTGAGCGGAAGCGGCATGTTGCGCTCCGGCCAGAACAGTTACTCGCTGCTCGCGTCGTACTCGCGGTTGGCGGGACGTCATAGCTGGAAGACCGGATTTGAAGGCCGCGCGCAACGGCTGAATGTGTTCAACCTCTCGTCAGGATCCGGAACCTTTGGATTCACACGGGCGATGACGCGGGGTCCCGACCCGAATGTCGTGGTCCAGAACGCGGGTGTAAGCTTTGCCAGTTTCCTGCTGGGCGCGGCGAGCACCGGTCAGGTCAATATCGCCAGCGGCCACACGCTTCAGAACTTCTACTACGCCGGGTATGTTCAAGACGACATCCGCGTGAATCGGCGCCTGACGCTGAATCTTGGTTTTCGCTACGAGACCGAAACGCCATTCACCGAGAAGCGAAACCAGTTCCATAGTTTTGACCCGGCGCTGGCCAGTCCGGTGCGCAATCCGTCGTTTCCGAATCTCACCGGCGGATTGGTCTACGCGGGAAAGGACAATCGCCAGGCCTACCGCCGGGATGGCAACAACTTCGCCCCGCGCTTTGGATTTGCCTTTACCCCGTTCGACCGCACCGTCATTCGCGGCGGCGCTGGCCTCTTCTTCGCGCCGTTCGGCACCGGGGGCGACGGAACAAACGGCGCCGTACCCGACGCCGGCTTCAGTTCCGTTTCGCCCATGGTTGCCTCCCTGGATGGCCTGACCCCGTTCCGCTTCCTGCGCGATCCGCTGCCGGAGGGCCTGACCCTTCCGACGCGCGATCGTCTGGGCGCCAGCACATTTCTGGGACAAGCCGTAAATCAGTGGGATCCGGCCGCCGTCACGCCGTACACTGTTCAATGGAATCTGGATATCCAGCGGGCATTTGGCAGGGACTTCATTCTGGATACGGCCTATTCGGCGAATCGCGGCGTGAAGTTGAATCAGGTCCGGCAGCTCAACGCGCTGTCGCCGGATCTGCTGAGTCTCGGTACTGGATTGCAGGCACTGGTGCCGAATCCCTTCTTCCCGAATATCACCGCCGGTGCGCTTAGCCGTCCCTCCGTAGCGCGGCAGCAATTGCTGCTCCCCTATCCGCAATACAGCGGGGTTTCCACGTTCAACTCGAGCTCGGGCAACTCGATCTATCATTCGCTGGCGGTGAAATTCGAAAAGCGCGCATCGAGAGGCGTTGGTTTCTTGCTCGCCTACACGCTTTCGAAGTCGATCGCGGACGTCCGCAATTCGGTCGGCGCGAACGGGAATGCGCAAAACGTTGGATTGAACACCACGGTGCAGAACTGGTTCGACTTGCGAGCGGAACGCGCCATCTCCGAAATCGACGCCACCCACGCCTTTGCCGCCAGCGTCGTGGCCGAACTCCCCTTCGGAGCCAACAAGCGATTCTTCTCCGGCTCTCGCGGAGTGGCCGGAAAGCTGATCGGCGGCTGGCAGTTATCGGGTGTTTCGCGGAGCCGCAGCGGCTATCCTCTCGCCATGTCGGCGACCATCCCGAACGGTGGGAATCGTCCGAACTCCACAGGCCGGAGAGCAGAACTGCCGGGAGGGCGATCGCGGAACGAACAGGTGGCCAAGTGGTTCGATACCTCCGCATTTACACAGCCCGCACCCTTCACGTTCGGCAATGTTTCCCGCACGCTGCCGGACACGCGCGGGCCAGGGAGTTGGCTGGTGGATCTCTCGCTGGTAAAGGACACCGCGATTCGGGAACAATGGAAGCTGCAGTTCCGCGCGGAGTCGTTCAACGTCATGAATCGCGCAAATTTCTGGCTGCCCAACACGCTCGTGAACAGCACGCTGTTCGGTCAACTGGTGACGACGACGGGGCTTCCCAGAGTGAATCAACTGGCGCTGAAGTTCCTATTCTGACCGCTCCTCAGGGAAGCAGCCGCCTCGGCGCCTGTTTCCGGTACTGATCCTTCCAATACGACGCCCGTTTCGGCTCGATCTCAGCCAGCAGGGCGTAGGCCTCTTCGAGCAGCGGCTCCAGCCGGATCGCCTCCTCCGCCTCGCGTTTGGCATCGTCCCGCTTGCCCGCGCTGAGCAGCGCCGCCGCCAGGTTCAGCCGGGCAAGCGAACTATTCGGCTCCTGCGTCGCAGCGTCCGAAAACCACGCGACCGCGCCTTCAAACTTCTTCTCCTTCAGGAATTGCAGTTCAAGGAAACCCCTAAGAGTTTTGGCTGGTTCGCAATCCGCCTTAATCTTTCAGGCACCGGAATCCGACAGTTCTCTTTCGTGCGTTTGGAGGGTCGCCTTCACGGCTTGAGACGCGTACAAGGTGTGACATTGAGTGGCTAGATCCACCACGCGCAACCTTTGAGCGCACATCGTAGTTGCTATCGGTCCACTCCCAGACATTACCCAACATGTCATAGAGTCCATAGTTGTTTGGTTCTTTCCCTTTCACTTCATGAAATATAAGGTCGCCGGTTAGATCGCTGTTGAACTCGAACCAGGCGAATCGACTCAACTCTAGCTTCCAGGAAAAGGTACCTGGAAGAGGACCGTCAGGTATAGGAGGATAAACCGGTCCCTTAGTTCCTCCTCTGGCTGCATACTCCCATTCTTCTTCCTTCGGCAAGCGCATTCCTGCCTGCTGGCAATATTTTTCTGCCTCATGCCATGTCACTTGGTGAACTGGCAACTGTTCTCCCTTTTGGGCACTTGGGTTTGTTCCGGTGACTCGTCTAAAGGCTTCCTGCGTTACCTCGCTCTCTTGAATCCAAAAGCCACGTTGGATCTTGACCTGCCTAGTTTTTTCATTGTCGGGACATTCTTCATGGTTTTCCTGGTGGCTTAATGAACATCCGAATTGGAATTGTCCAGCGGGTATCCAGCGCAGGGCGATTCCGTCCGAGGACTTTTGTGCGGTTGTTTGGCAAGCCCCAAGCGACAGCAACTCGGGCACAAACCAGTAACCTAAAGCAATAATTAATAAAATATCTGGTAAAACGGAAAGTGCTCTTTTGCCTAGTTCATACCATACGGTCCTCGGAGGTAAGATTGGTGCGTCGAATATGTCCTTTGACATTTCGGCATTTAACAGTGGCCTTACGTCTTTGGTTAGAGACCAAGCAAGTGCCGCAACCCAGCCGAGAAAAGTCCATCCGAGGAAAAGATTGATGATGAAGATCGGTGTGGAGTTATTATGACCCCGCAGTTTCGAAACGAAACTGGGAGTAAAGTAGATTAGTAGATAGACCGTTAAGGCTTTTCCGACCAGAAAAGCGACGGAACAAAATATTTCGAACATGAGGGAATCGTCCTATTAGAGAGTTTTTGAAACTTCTTCGTCCTTCATCCATAGTAATGCTTCTTCAGCGTTTTCGGCTTGCATCGTCTGTAGCGAAACCTCCAAAACAAGGCTTCCCGTAAGGATTTGGTCGCTCCGCTCCGCCAACCGGTTTCGGCTGGCAGTCGGATGATTGAATAGTCGATGCTCCCTGGCGTCTTGGCTGCTGGCACTCATCAAATTCCCTTGTCCTTGCACCATTGGCACAAACAGAACGTTCAGAAAACTGACGAAGAGAATGAATCTGAGAAGGCTCATTGGTGTCCTCATCCCAGATTCTATCGCACCAAAAAGGAATTTTTTTCGTACGGCAAATTCTGGTGCGGCAACTGCAACAGAATCAGCAGTGATGGATGCCCCCTGGAATCACGTTTTTGGTACGGATTCAGATTTCAGCTTCTGGTACGCATTGAACGCCGTCATTGGGGGAATCCCCAGTTCTGATCCGATGTCCCGCCAAGATTTTCCGCATTCGTCACGCAGTTGCACCAGTTGATCCCGGCGGAAAATTTTCTTGGGTCGACCCAAGGTTTTTCCTTTTTCCTTCGCTGCCTTGATTCCGCTAACGGTTCGCTCTCGAATCAGCTCACGTTCGAACTCTGCAATTGATGAAAGAATGTTAACCAACAGTCTGCTGGTCGGATTTGCTCTGTCCGTGTCTATCCCTTGGGAAATGGCAAGAAAACGAATGTTCAGGGATTCCAGCACCTGCAATTGCTGTGCCATGTGCACCACAGAGCGCCCAAATCTGTCCAACTTGTAAACTGCAACAGCATCGAATTTCCGCATTGAAGCATCTGACATCAATTCGTTGAGTGCTGGACGAGATACCTTCGCACCAGAGAAACCGGTATCGACGTACTCAGCAAAGATTTCCCAATTCATCTTTTCTGAAAAATTTCTCAGCTCCCGCAACTGCGCTTCACAATTTTGATCGGAGGTAGAGACTCTGGCGTAGATAGCGACCTTCATCTTGAAATCGTACCATAAACCTGTACTGAAACGAGTGAAGATTTTCAGGGTGCCGTTTGAATCGCTCCCAAATCTAACCTATAGGTCCTTCCACCGCCTCCACCGGCAAAAGAAAAAACTTTTTCAAAGCAGTTAACGAGTCCACGATTCCCGCAACTTATTGAAGGTATTGCACTTATCAGCCGGCCCCATATTTTCTATTGGGCGTAGTGGGGTACTGGCGGTACTGGGTTTAATATTGTGTTGCCTTGCATCCTTATATAAGGGTCCAAGCCAGATCCGCCACCTGAGATCGGAAAAATCTATTTTTTGCTTCTTGAGAAGATTGAGCTTCTTTAAACTTTTGCAGAATTGTGATCTTGCGCTTCTTCTTTTGGCCACGTTCAGCAGTACACGTTCTTCCTTCACATTGTTTTGGGTGCAGATGTAGCGGCACCATCCTATAGGATCATCGACTTGCTTCAAGTTCCAAGGTGAAGAATTCTTCCGGTCCATGAATTTTGAAATCCATTTCCAATCCCCTTCTTGAAAGAAGATTCTCATCTTCGCTCTTTCCACATCTGCTGAAATTTTAGATGTTTTTGATGTCAGAATCAGGTGACAATGAATTTTTCCTGATGAAGCAGAAGAGACGAGAATGCCGCCATAGAGGATGTCGGCATCGGTGTACAGGCATAATCTCGTCAGGATCCTCTTTAGATCTTCCTCTGCTGAAACCATGCAGGATGTTGAAAATTGCAGCGTGAGAGCGAAACTGGCGAAATTGCTGGTGAATCTGCTGGAGAGGCTTTGGAAGAACGCTTTTCGCATCTCCGAAGTGAACTTCTCCGGCTTCATGACACCTTCTCTATGCTGATCTTGATGGTGGAGGTTTTGTTCTTCTCCAACATGTTCTTCAGTACCTGAAGTAGGTTTTGGAGGTTGACAATCTTCAAATCTAATTTGTCTTCATATATTTTTCTATTCATTTGTTCCTTCTTTCCATTCTTTATATTTCTTTATTATTTGTTTTAATGCTTTGGATCTAGTGGAAGATGTTTGCTTGGCAAATTCAACCAACCAATCGAATTCTGTTTTATCTAGCCACGTACTAGCGACGTACACTTCTTCGTTCATTTCTTTCAACTCCTTTATATTGATATAGATAGGTATCTGGTGAATTTGGGTATAGGTGTCTCACCAAGCATCCATTAGAGGATCTTGTGCGCCATCTCAGACACTAGCCTGGAATTTCACCACTGACTCATTAGGCGGATATAGGGCCTAAATGCTTGGATAAATGCCTATAGATATATTTATAATAGTATAACATTACTGTGTGGCAGTGTCAATATATGGCCTTCTGCGAAAATTACTGTTTTCCTGTAGTAACTCCACCCGTTCCAGAAAAATGCTTTAGAGCGGGGCTAAGGGTGTTTGGGTTGGGCTTTGGAGGGCAGGGGGAGAAAGTGGCAGGAAGGGGCGTTTCCGTGGCGAAGAATGGGGTTTTAGGTGTAGTTGGGCCTGAGGAGGGTCTTCAAGCGTACTAGTCGTCAAAAAGCTGACTGAGAGGGCCACTCAATAAACCTTCGACGGCTGTTTCTCTGCCCGTCAGTGTGGCTTCTCTTTTCCTCATTGCTTCATGAAGATCGGCTTCAGAAACGATATTGTATCGGTCGTAAACAGTCCGTGTTTTGTGTCCGGAGATTTTCATCGCTACCGAATCCGGAACACCTGCACGGGACATATTCCTGATGAAGCAGCGTCTTAGATCATGGAAAAGAAGATTTGGTAGTCCCGCTGCTTTTGCCGCTGACTTGAAAGCAGCATCAAAATTCTTGATTGGTTTGCCTCTGTAGGTGAAGACGTGGTCGCACTCAACTGTCATGGTCCTGAGCATAAACGCAGTCTGCTTGCTCAATGGGATAGTCCGGGACTCACCGTTCTTGGTGTCCCTTCCATCTATGCGAATAACGTTTGCCTCAAAGTCGACTTGGTCCCACTTTAGGCTCAGGAGTTCTCCTTTTCTGATTCCCGTTGAGTATGCAAAAATGATGATAGGAACAATATGGTCTGGTGCGTTTCTGCAAAGGTTTTCATATTCTTTATCTGTCAAGAATCCTTGTCTAGGTAGGCTCTCTGCCAGTTTTGGAATCTTGGGAAATGAATAGTCTGCAAGATTAAACGATTTTCTCAACAGCGACAATTCCCGGTTTATCGTCGCATTCTTCACGCCAGCATTTAGTCTGAATTCGATGTAGTCCTTTAAATCTTCTGCCGTCACGGCAGAGATCTTTTTACTGCCGAACTGTGGACGTAAGTGAGTCTCAACGACCAACTGTGCCCACCCTAAACTCTTGCCGTTGATCCTGTAATCCTTCAGTAGGCCATCCAGCAAAATCGAAACTGTGCCTTTTGCTCGAGGCTTGCGTTCTGCAAGAACCTTGGCCAACACCAATTGTGCGTCCCTCTTGTTCTTCGTCTTCGTTGATTCTCGGTAGCGTTTTCCGTCTAGGGTGTAGCTCATCCACCAGAAGGGGCTTTTCTTGTCCTTGTACAGCGGCATCACTATGACAATACCATCCTTCTGTCGATTTTCTGACAGGGAATTTGGATAAATAGAGGAGAGATGCTCGTATGCCATTGAAAAATATAGAGATAAAGAGGCTTTGGTAGATTCAGGTTCTAGTTCTCGCAAGGGAGTGGAGGTTCAAGTCCTCTCATCCGCACCAATAAAATCAATAAGTTATAGAGATTCTGACGCCCTCCACCGGAGGGCGTTTTAGCGTTTGTGGGACTATAGTGGGACAAATTTCGAATTCCGAGTGGTTGCGAAGCGTTCTTGGCTGTTTGGTTGGGTAGTCATGTGGGACTTTTGTGGGACAGATTTGTCCCACAAACGAAGCTCCTCAGCTGCCCTGACCGGGTGCCTGGCGACCGGTTTCGAGAGAGCGAAGTTGACTCGGTTTTGACCGTCGCCGAACTGACGAGAGGCGCTACGCCAGGCTCCCCCTCAACCCTCAAAGGCATTCGCCATAAGTTCCTGCTCGGCGCGGGGGATACGGAATCGCTTTGCCTCCTGCCGCCAGAAGCCGACCACCTCGCCGGTTTTTGAGACAATGGCTTTCGCCTCCGCGGAGGTCAAGCCGTAGGATCGGTGGGCCTCCAGTGCGATGGCCACATTGCACGTAGCGTCCACTTCGTTGATTGCTAAGGAAAGTTCATTGCGGTCAACCGCAGGATTGATGTCAAATGCTGGCGAGAGGGTGATCCCCTCGGGTCCGAGAAGGAAACCGTGATTCCGCAAATGATCATCCGTGTTGCGGATCAGTATGCTGAAGACAACGCGGCGGAACAATTCTCGACAGTCCTTCTGAGCGTGTGCCCCTTGTGACTGCAGCAAGTCTACGAGTTCGAGGTAACTTACGCCAGGTTCGCCATCGGTCCGTTGCGTGAGGGTCATCGCGGAGACGAAAGGTAAACGTCTTCCATTCGCAGTTCGATCGAATCTCTTGGCGAGAAAGGTGGTGTGGGCACTGTCCGGTACTCGGACTCCGCGGGCTAGCCTAACGTAAGAGGCCCCCCGGCTGTGCCGGGGTGGCAGTAGCAGTTTGACATTTCCGGGAGTCCATCAGAGAAACTCCAAACGTGAGCCGCCAAGCA
>VGTJ01000210.1 GCA_016874775.1 Deltaproteobacteria bacterium | reverse complement strand
CGGAGGCTATCCCTTGCGGGCGCCCCAAAAATGTGTGAAACTTTCGCCGGGCTGGCGTAGCTCAATGGCAGAGCAGCGGTTTTGTAAACCGCTGGTTGGAGGTTCGATTCCTCTCGCCAGCTCCATATTTCCCACCGTCAGTTCAGGTGGTTCAAGGCTGACGGAACCGCTCCGCTGCCGACTCAACTCTGCGAGTGTTACCGAAAGTATAGCTTTTTCGCGTTCGAGGTAGGCGGCAAGGGCCTTTGCTGCCACTTTGAGCGCAGTCTCGTTGACGATATTTATCTTCTAAACCATGTCCCCTCCTGTCGGGTTCCTGGACGCAAAGCCCCGCCTTGACACTCCTGCGCGATCGGCCTACCCTTAACCAGCGTGATAGCCAGGAGGTGCGCATGAAACTGCTCATGCTGCCACTATCTTTCCTAGTCCCAGGGCTGGTACACGCTGAATACCTCAGAGATCTCAGCGCCAACCCCTACGGCCCCGCTGGGAGCCCCTTCAGTAATCACGCTGAGCACCAATCCCTACGATCCGGACTCGACCAGCAATGCGTACGGCCGGGAACGGATCACCGTACTCACCAGACTCGCTGAATAATCAGAGGGGTCATAGATGGTGGACCGTAGTCCGGAAGACGGTTGCAAGCCCGCGATAGCCCGTGTGCGGCGGAACGACGACGGGTCATTCGATATTCACCATCTTGAAGACCATCTGCGTGCGGTCGCTGATCTTGCGGGGGAATTTGCGTCAAGTTTTGGTCATTCAGATTGGGGACGACTTGCAGGGCTCTGGCACGACCTTGGGAAGTATTCCCCGGCTTTCCAAGGCTATATTTCTCGGGAGAGTGGTTTTAATCGGGAGGAGGCCCACATTGAGGGTGGCAACGGGCGGGTGAATCACTCCTCCGCAGGAGCGCTTCATGCCGTTAAGGAACTTGATGGCGGGGCGGGGAGGCTTCTAGCCTATCTTATTGCCGGTCATCACGCTGGCTTGCCGGACTGGTACTCTTCTGGTGAATACCCCCTTTCCTCTCTATCTCAACGGTTGGAGGATGAGCAGCACTTGCGAGCCATCTCCGATGTGACCATTCCCCCTGATGTGCTTCGCCCTAAAATTATACCAGGCACCAAACCGCCAGGGGGCACGCAAGGGGTCGCTCTATGGCTGCGGATGTTGTTTTCCTGTCTTGTTGATGGCGACCGTCTCGATGCAGCGAAGTTCATGGGTGGTGAGAAGGAGCGATCGCGAGGGGCATTTTCTACAGTCACGGAGCTACGCAACAAATTGGACATGCACATGGCTCAGCTTATGGCCCAGGCTAAGCCGACACCTGTGAGCCAGGTGCGCGCTGAGGTTCTTCGTCAGTGTCGCGAGCGGGCGTCCAATCTGCCCGGCATCTACTCGTTGACCGTTCCGACTGGTGGTGGGAAGACATTGTCCAGCTTGGCCTTTGCACTAAATCACGCGATCCATCACAACAAGCATCGAGTCATCTATGCCATCCCGTATACCAGTATCATTGAGCAAACGGCAGAAATTTTCCGAGACATATTAGGTGAAAATGTCGTTGAACATCACAGTAATCTCGATCCAAAAAAGGAAACGGCCAAGAGCTGCTTGGCAACCGAGAACTGGGATGCTCCGGTTATCGTCACGACGAACGTGCAGTTCCTGGAATCCCTATTCGCTGCCAGAACTTCCAGCTGTCGTAAACTTCATAACATCGTCAACAGTGTCGTGGTGCTGGATGAAGCGCAGCTACTCAATGCTGAGTTCTTGCAGCCTATTCTGAATACCATCAATCTCTTAGCGCAACACTATGGCGTGACGTTCGTGCTCGCAACGGCAACCCAACCGGCACTGCAATCACGTGAAGGTTTTGGGTGGGTGTTCAACGGTCTTAATAACGTCCGTGAAATCATGGGGGATCCCGATGCGCTCTATCGTGATCTGGAACGGGTAACCGTAAAGATGCCGGAAGATTTCCACGCTCGGCGTAGATGGGAAGACCTTGCGGCCGAGTTGAAGTCGTATGACTCAGTCCTGGCTGTAGTTAATACCAGACGTGATTGCCGAGATTTACACCAGCTCATGCCGGAGGGGACCATCCATTTGTCTGCAGCCATGTGCGGTGAACACCGATCTCAAATCATTGCCGGCCTTCGAGAGCGGTTGGAAAAGAAAGTCCCTACACGAGTCGTCAGCACACCATTAGTTGAAGCTGGTGTAGATATCGACTTCCCTGTTGTTTACCGCGCCCTTTCAGGTCTTGATTCGATTGCACAGGCAGCCGGTCGCTGCAATCGGGAAGGAAAGTTAGATCGCGGTAAAGTCGTCGTCTTTGTGCCTCCCAAGTCTTCGCCTCCAGGTGCGCTCCGTCGTGCGGAGCAAATCACCGTGAGTCTTTTAAGCGGCAGCACCAATGATCCCATGGCGAGAGAGTTGTTCACTCAGTATTTCGAGCATTTCTACGTGAGGGCGGACTCGCTCGACAAATACGGTATCGATGATTTGCTGACGAGTGATGCACGGAGCTTAAAAATCCAATTTCGCACTGCTGCCGATAGGTTCAACCTCATCGACGATGGAGAAAGCCAAGCCATCCTTGTCTGGTATGGAGAAAGTCAGTCGCTGATTGTAAAGCTCAAGAAGGATGGGCCGGACCGGCCGCTGATGCGTAAGTTGCAGCGATACAGCGTAAATCTCCCTCGCCGTGTGGTGGACGAACTGGTTGCGACTAATGAAGTTGAGGAGGTCTGGTCTGGAATCTTCGCACAGACGGTCAGCACCTTATACGACGACAAGGTTGGTGTGACTACCGACGGCCAATTGGCTGCTGAACAATTAATCGGGTGAGGAATTCTATGGCCAAATCTTATTGTCTTGAAGTGTCAGGAGACTTTGCTTGCTTTACGCGGCCAGAGATGAAGGTCGAGCGGGTCTCTTATGATGTGATGACCCCATCAGCGGCGCGGGCAGTGTTTGAATCAATTGTCTGGAAACCAGCTATCCGCTGGCGGGTGACCAAGATCGAAGTACTGAAACCTATCAAGTGGATTAGTGTCCGTCGCAATGAAGTTAAAGCCGTAGTCACCACCAGGAATGTCCAGGCTGCGATGAGGGCTGGCTCCGGCAACTTAGGACTTTACGTAGAAAATGAGCGTCAGCAACGCGCTGGACTATTTCTGCGCGATGTGGCCTACCGTATCCATGCCTACTTCGAACTCCGGGACCCCGGATTTCATAAGCCGCACTTCCCACATCTCTCCAATGTGCCAATCAACAGGGGTGAGGATGATCTGCTTGCACTACCTGAGAACAACACGGTCAAGTTCATGAATATGTTTGAGCGGCGGGCCTTCCACGGCCAATGTGTCAATCAACCGTACCTGGGCTGTCGTGAGTTCGCCTGTGCGTTCCGGTTGGTAGAGGACCTGAAAAACGAGCCAAGACCGATCGACGTAACGAAGGAGCTCGGTTGGATGCTCTATGATCTGGACCACAGTAACTCCTCTGATCCCAAACCGCGTTTCTTTCCTGCCCGTTTGGATAATGGCGTTGTTCATGTGCCAGCTTGGGAGAGTGAGGAGGTCCGGGGATGATCCTGCAATCACTGTACGACTATTACCAACGAAAGACTGATCTTCCTCGCGAGGGGTTTGAGTGGAAAGAAATCCCGTTTGTCATCGAAGTAAACACGAGCGGCTCAGTGGTTCAGATCGAAGATACTCGTAAGCAGGAAGGAAATAAGAAACGAGGCAAACCGTATTACATTCCCCAAAGAGTAAAGAAAACCCGCAACGTTGTGGCAAATTTGCTTTGGGGTAATGCTGAATATGTCCTTGGACTGCCGAACTCCAAAAAACTTTCTGAGACGAAAAGCAAGGCTAAAGAGACCGAGTATCGAAAGAACTTAAAAGATAAACGGGAAGCATTCATTAGGAAAATCAAGTCCCTCCCTCCACCTTGCCAAGCCGATGAAGGTGTTCGGGCTGTTGTGAGGTTTTGTGAGCACAATGATTACACCGCTCTGGAACGGTTCACTGAATGGAAGGAGGTGCAAACAAGTAACCAGAACATAACCTTCCGCCTTCAGGGTGATATCGAGTTGATCTGCCAACGGCAAGCGGTAACCGATGCCGTATCCAAATCAGCCACGACGGCTACACCTGATGGAGTTTGTCTTATCACGGGAGATACTGATGAGATCGAGCGATTGCATGCTCCCATTAAGGGTGTAATGGGTGCGCCAAAAGCCGGCGCCGATATTATATCGTTCAATCGTCCAGCGTTTAAGTCATGGGGGAAGAAACAGGGTCGCAACGCGCCTGTAGGTAAACGTTCAGCTTTTTCTTATACCACCGCGCTCAACTATCTGTTAGGGAAAGACAGCAGGCAACACCTTCAAGTTGGCGATGCCTCCACTGTGTTCTGGGCAGACAAGCCAAGCCCGCTGGAAGATCAGTTGCCCGACATCTTTGAGGACGACCCTGTGGACGACCCTGACCGTGGTGCTCTCGCAATCAGAGCCTTATATAAAGCGCCCCATCAGGGAATCGCGCCGATCAACGACGACCAAACTCGGTTCTTTGTGTTGGGACTTGTTCCCAATGCCGCACGAATCGCGATCCGCTTCTGGCATGTGGGAACGGTGGCAGAGTTAGCAAAGAGCATTCAACAACACTTCGACGATCTGGAAATTGTCCGATCACGACGCGAGAAACCACATCTTTCTGTATTACGGCTGCTCCGAGCCGTCGCCGTTCAGGGTCAAAGGAAAAACATCCCGCCGAATCTCAGTGGCGAAGTGATGCGCTCTATTATGGGACGTCTTCCCTATCCAGACACACTTATGCAAGGCGCGATACGCCGTGTGCGCGCCGAACGAGAAGTGACTTATCCACGCGCGGCTATTATCAAGGCTTGTTTAAATCGTCGGGCTAGCATCGCGCAAACCTCAGAAAAGGAGATTACCGTGTCACTTGACCATTCCAACATGAACCCTGGGTACCGACTGGGGCGCCTCTTTGCCGTCTTGGAGAAAATCCAGGAGGAAGCGGGCCTCGACATCACGGCCACCCTTCGCGAACGCTTCTATGGTGCAGCCTCCAGCACGCCTGTAACCGTATTGTCCAATCTCATGAAGCTCAAGAATCATCATCTCGCCAAATTGGAGAATCGTGGTCGGAGAGTTAACCTGGAGCGTCTCATCAGCGAAATTATGGATGGAGTAGACGATTTCCCATCTCACTTGAATCTGGCAGACCAAGGTCGCTTCAACATTGGGTACTACCACCAGCGGCATGCCTTGTTTACGAAATCAACTGAAACCAAGCAGGGAGACTAGACATGGCTATTCAGAATCGCTACGACTTTGTACTGCTGTTCGATGTCAAGGATGGAAATCCAAACGGAGATCCTGATGCTGGCAATTTGCCACGACTCGATGCGGAAACGGGGCAAGGACTTGTGACGGATGTGTGCATCAAACGAAAAATTCGGAACTTTGTTGCTCTTACCACGGACCAGACTGAATCTACGGCAAAGCTTCAGGGTAGAAAGAAGCGGTTCGAAATTTACGTTAAGGAAAAGGCGGTGCTCAATAAGCAGCATGAACGTGCGTACGTGGCTATCGAATCCAAGGATGTACTTAAGGCCAGAGAATGGATGTGTGCCAACTTTTTTGACATACGAGCGTTTGGAGCTGTCATGACTACTAAAGTGAATTGCGGGCAAGTGCGGGGCCCCATCCAGTTAACCTTTGCGCGATCTATTGATCCGATCGTCGCATCGGAGCATTCGATCACTCGCATGGCAGTGACCACTGAGGCTGCGGCAGAGAAGCAGCAGGGGGACAATCGAACGATGGGACGCAAGTTTACTGTTCCATACGGGCTGTACCTGGCTCATGGGTTTGTCTCATCGTTTCTTGCAAAGCAGACGGGCTTCGCTGAGGACGACCTCGCCGTACTTTGGGATGCTCTCTCCACCATGTTTGAGCATGACCGATCTGCGGCTCGGAGCGAAATGGCCACTCGAGGACTTTATATTTTCAAGCATGATTCGGAGCTTGGGAATGCCCCCGCCCACAAGCTGTTCGATCTCATAAAAGTTAAACGATCAAATGATGGCGATGGTCCAGCAAGAAGCTTCAGTGATTATTCCGTGACTTTACCTGATGAGGGGCCGATCAAAGGTTTCGCCGGCGTGACCTTTATAAAGAAGGTGTGATCGTTGTGGCCGAAGATGCCGACCCCATCATGATCTCTGCGATAGAGCATTGGAGCTACTGTCGGCGGCAGTGTGCTTTGATTCATGTTGAGCAGACGTTTGTTGAAAATCTCTACACGTTGCGCGGACGAGCGGTGCATAAGCGGGTGGATGAGCCGGAGACAAAGGAGCGGGCTGGGGTGTTCATTGAACGGGCGTTGCCTCTGTGGTCCAAGGCTTTAGGATTGATCGGGAAGGCGGATGTGGTGGAGTTTCACGGAGAGACGCCGTATCCCGTGGAGTACAAGCACGGGCCGCACAGGGAGCAGGAGCATGATGACTTGCAGCTATGTGCTCAGGCGATGTGCTTGGAGGAGATGACGGGCCGGGCTGTGCCGTGCGGGGCGATCTATCACCATAGTTCGCGGAAGCGCCGTGAGGTGATATGCACGCCGGAACTCCGGGCGCAGGTTGTACAGGCCGTACAGGCGATTCGCCATATGCTGGCGACAAAGCAGCTTCCTCCGACGGTGAATGATCGGCGCTGTTCCAAGTGCTCCCTTCAAGAAGTTTGTATGCCGTCGGTGAGTGACGAAGGTCAGCGGGCACGCACTGTGGTGCGTGCCCTTTTTACCATTCATCCGTGAAACCGCCATGCATCAACTGCTGAACACGCTCTATATCACGACGGAGGGAGCGTATGTGCGGGCCGACCACGAAACACTTCGAGTCGAGGTTCACAAGGAAACGAAGTTACAGGTGCCGTTTCATCACCTCGGTGGAGTTGTCTGCTTCGGTGACGTGCTGATGAGTCCGGCGGCGATGCAGCGTTGTGCGGAAGACGGGCGGTTCGTGGTGCTACTGGATCGCAATGGCCGGTTCAAGGCGCGGGTGGAAGGCCCAGTGAGTGGGAACGTGTTGCTTCGTTGCGCTCAGCATGAGGCTATGCGTGATTCGTCGCGGATATTATCCATCGCGCGCAATATGGTAGCGGGGAAAATTCAAAATTCGCGTCAGATTGTACTGCGTGGCGCGCGTGAGGCCGATGTTGCACCAGATTCCGAGGCGTTGAGGACGACTGCAGAGGCGTTGGGAAATGCGGTCACCCGGCTTCCACAGTGTAAAGAGGTGGACACCGTGCGCGGCATCGAAGGGGAATCGGCGCGCAACTATTTCTCCACGTTTGATCGGATGATTAAGGAAGACCGTGAAACCTTCAAACTCGATGGCCGCAATCGGCGTCCGCCGACAGATCCTGTCAATGCCCTCATGTCGTTTCTCTATGCGCTGGTGATGAACGATTGTGTGGCAGCGGCTGAAGGGGTGGGTCTCGATCCGCAGATCGGCTTTCTGCATGCGCTGCGTCCAGGCCGAGCCGCGTTGGGGCTGGATCTCATGGAAGAGCTGCGGAGCGTCCTGGCTGATCGCCTCGTGCTCACGTTGATCAACCGACGCCAAGTGAGCGCGAAGGATTTCATGCAACGGTCCGGGGGCGCTGTCGAAATGACTGACGAGGCGCGCAAGGAAGCTATTGTCGCTTATCAAAAGCGTAAACAAGAAGAGATCACCCACCCGGTGCTCGATCAGAAGATGCCGCTGGGATTGGTACCGCATGTTCAGGCGCGGCTGCTCGCGCGTGTGCTCCGTGGCGACCTGGAAAATTATCCGCCGTTTCTATATCGGTAGCCCCGCTGAATGAATGTTCTGATCAGCTACGATGTATCGACCGAAACGGCTGCAGGGCGCAAACGTCTGCGGAAGGTGGCCCAGGCTTGCCAGGATTTTGGTCAGCGTGTGCAGAAGTCGGTTTTTGAATGTTCAGTGAGCGAGGCGCAATTTGAAGAGGTGATTCGGCGTCTATTAAAGATCATTGAAAAGACGGAAGACAGTCTTCGTATCTATCGGCTCGTCGAGCCGAAGGAAAAGTATGTGCAGGTCTATGGATTGGATGGGAGCGTCAATTTTGATGAACCGTTGGTCCGGTAATCGATTCGCGCGAACATGGTGCGATGGTGAATGGCCTGGACGAACGCGCAGATCGATCTTATTTGATTTCACAATGAGTTATGCGGTGAACGGCAAATTTTCGGTGGAGCGGCTGCTCAAGAAATCTGCTGGTTCGCGGAAACCGGAGCCAAACTCGATGAATTCAGGCTCTGGGAAGGCAACGCAGTAGCGCCCGCTCGAAAGGGCGGGCGAGGATTGAAACTTCGCTATTACACGGTGTTCAACGTTGCACAAGGTAGCGCCCGCTCGAAAGGGCGGGCGAGGATTGAAACGCCTGTGGCGCGGCCCAAATGGCCGTGGCCGCGCACGTAGCGCCCGCTCGAAAGGGCGGGCGAGGATTGAAACATAATGCAAGCTGAAATGCACAGCCTGGGGTGGTAGTAGCGCCCGCTCGAAAGGGCGGGCGAGGATTGAAACAATTGATGGCCGGGGCCATGCCAAGGGAGGGATGGTAGCGCCCGCTCGAAAGGGCGGGCGAGGATTGAAACAACGGATAGCGGTCCACGTCGCTGAGCGTCGTGTCGGTAGCGCCCGCTCGAAAGGGCGGGCGAGGATTGAAACACCCACGCACGGCACAAAAACAGCGGGGCCGATCCGTAGCGCCCGCTCGAAAGGGCGGGCGAGGATTGAAACGCTCCGTGTGCCGGGATATGACGAGTTTTCGCACGTGTAGCGCCCGCTCGAAAGGGCGGGCGAGGATTGAAACGCAATCCATGAAGTCATGTGGGACTTTTATCATGTAGCGCCCGCTCGAAAGGGCGGGCGAGGATTGAAACGTGGCGCAAGGTGCTGAAAGCCGATAGCAAGGCTGTAGCGCCCGCTCGAAAGGGCGGGCGAGGATTGAAACTACTTAAGGGGCATTGCGGTTTACTAACTGTCACGTAGCGCCCGCTCGAAAGGGCGGGCGAGGATTGAAACCTTTGTCCCGCGTCTCAAGAGGCTGGGGAAAAAGTAGCGCCCGCTCGAAAGGGCGGGCGAGGATTGAAACGCATCCTGCGGTCTTCATGATGGCCCCTCCTTATGTAGCGCCCGCTCGAAAGGGTGGGTGAGGATCGATACAACCCGCATCACGGATTGAGGCAGTGCAGCTCAGTGCGTACGTTTTCCCCGCGCGCGAGGGGAGAAACCGCAAGT
>VGTJ01000209.1 GCA_016874775.1 Deltaproteobacteria bacterium | reverse complement strand
ATGCTCCTAAGATCATCGCGTGTTCCCTTCTCTCTCCCTGAACTTGAGTTTCTCCCCACGACACGCGCCTATCTCAGCAGAACCCGCGAAATCATGAAAGATTCAGACCTTTACAGGGATGGCTGCTGTAGCCCATAGCGCACTCTATGCCAACTGAATTGACACCCTCACCTCACCTTTCTACAATTCTCTCGCCTCAAAGGAGCCTAGCGTATGTCTTCGCAACCAGCATCTGTCCAAACTGACCTGACGTTGACTCTGTATAACGGGCAGGAAGAACTTCCCCCTGAGGAGTGGGAAGAACGCTATATTGATACGTGGCTTTTGCTAGAAGTCACTGAAGAAAACGAAGCCGGAGAGCCACAAAAAGCACGGTTGATCGCTCTCACCTCCGATCCGATGACAGAAGCGTTTCAACAGCTCTGGCGGTCGTGTGCTGATCGGGGTGTTGTAACCTTATTCACACATAGTAAGTACTCTGAACCTCGACCAACTGTGGTGGTCCATGCCTCGTGAGTGGGCATCTTTTCGGCCACGGTCTCTCCCCATCATTACGGTTCGCAAAGGTCCTTGGGCAATTCGCGCCCTTGCTGATACCGGTGCGCAAACCAGCCTCATCCATCCGCGATTGGTCCTTCAGTTTGGTCTCCCAACAATTGGTGACCTACCAGTTGTTGGTGTTGGTTCTTCGGTTTCTCGGGTATCGCGGGTACAGGTTACAGATCTATATGTTGCACGTTTACCATTACGCACTTTTGATACTGGAGTCGTAAACTTCGACAATCTTCGCTTGGGTATTGATCTGATTCTCGGTATCAACGCCTTTGCAGGTTATCGCCTCCAGTTCGACTTCACCTTGGGTCATTTGTATTTGTTGTCTGAAGAGCGGGGGTAAAAGCTATTCACGGGATAGTACTCGTACGGCTCACCACCAACGATTTCACGCATGAGTTTTTTGACTGGCTTTTTCATGACGGAACTTCTATCTCTCGCCAAGTAACATCTCGACCATAAAATTTCGACCAGGGCTCCGCCCTGGACCCGTTCAGAGTTTCAGAGTGCAGAGGGATAGAATTCAGAGTCTTTTAGGACGGGAGCACCACTACCCGCATGCCGCTGCTGCCGGAGGCAAGGTACGGGAGGTCCCCGAGGCGAAAGGCACAGCGTACGAGCCTCAGATCGTAGAAGCACGCACCGCCCCGCAGCACACGGAGACTTCCTGTATTGGGGCCTTGAGGATCTC
This sequence comes from Deltaproteobacteria bacterium, assembly GCA_016874775.1. NCBI lineage: Bacteria > Pseudomonadati > Myxococcota > Myxococcia > Deltaproteobacteria bacterium. The sequence goes on along the minus strand of VGTJ01000209.1, from coordinate 8,286 downwards.
GGTCAAGATTCGATCTCTGCTTGTAATAGCCCTCTGAATACCGATCCTGCACCCACTCCGACACATTCCCATGTATATCGTAGAGACCCCAGGCATTTGGCTGCAATTGCCCAACTGGATGCGTCGTCCCACCAGAGTTCTTATCGTACCAGGCATACTCTTTCAGCTTTGTTGCATCATCTCCAAAACAATAGTCCCCGGTCGAACCTGCGCGACAGGCATATTCCCACTCTGCCTCAGTCGACAAGCGATACGATTTCCCTCCTTCACGAGTGCTCAGTTTTTGCAGAAACGCTTGCGCGTCGTCCCATGAAACACGTTCGACCGGTCGACTCGCATCTCCCTTGAAGTGACTAGGATTGTTCCCCATCACCGCTTCCCACTGCGCTTGTGTCACCGGGTATTTACCCAGATAGAACGACTCGGAAATGATCACTTTGCGAACGGGCTTCTCATCATCTCCACCATTCTCCGAACCCATGAAAAATTCTCCGGCAGGAATGAGAATAAACTCCATACCGATGCTGTTGGTGATTTCGGAAAGAGGTAGAGGTATTGGAAAGGGAGATGGAACGATAATCGCAGGGCTTTCTTCACTATTTGTTTTCACTTCAGCCGCCTTCACACTCGGCTGTTCGGAAACAGGATCAGCTACGTCGTGATTCTCCCCCGGATTCCCGCCTGCGCGGGAATGACGAAACTCGACAGGTTGCGGCTCAGAATTTTCTGCTTGACCCCCTAAGAATTCGATCAAGTGTTGTATGGCACTGACCTCAGCCGGATTCCCCGAGGTGAAATCCGCATACTGGACTGGCAGAAGTGGTGTAGGAATATCGCACTCACGATAGAGTGCAGGCGTAACTGACTTGTCCTTATTCAGTGCCCGACGTAGTTCTCCTCGCACATCTCGTGAACTCACAGCATCGGGAGACAAGACGATCAAAAAATGGGCGCAATTATCAATCGCCTTATCGATTGCTAACTGCCAGTCTTCACTCGGCTTGATCTTGGTGTCGAGCCAAACCGGCACTCCAAGACTCTTCAAGCGATCCGCGAGCTTAAGGACAAATTCCTTGTCTTCTCGTGCATAACAGATAAAAATGTGATTCCCCACAGATCAGTACCCCCTCGGTGCACTCTCTGTAGGCATAGCAAGTCTTGCAGTAGGTGTGTAGAGGCGAGAAAAGAGAAGGGAAACGACAGGAGCATCGGCTCAGGAGTACCGGATATGAGGTATCAGAAGCGGCAGTCTCCTGTCGTGGGCTCGTTACTCATCAGAGAACGACGAGTCTGGCAAGTCGTTCGAGGTCCTGTTTTTAGTAACTTTTGGGACCTAAAAATTTCAACAATTTCGCAGAGTTGCGCAAGGAAACCGAGAATTTCACAAGAAATACACAAGGAGTGAAATTCGTCTTGTCTCTCACTCCTTGTCACGAAATGATTCCGTTTATTTTCTCTGTTCTAGACGAGGACTTCCGCGGTTCGCAGCTTGGTAATCTCATCTTTACTCAGGCCGACAACTTCACCGAGCACGTAGTCCGTATCTTGTCCGAACAGTGGCGCAGGGCGTTGGACTTCACACGGAGTGCGTGACATCTTCCAAGGAATTCCTAAGTGTCGCCGCTTTCCCACTTCTGCATGCTCAAGTTCGACAAAATAGTCGCGGGCAGCAACATGCGGATTCGCTACGAGATCGTTGCCGTCGAGCGTTGGATACGCGGCTACACCGGCATGTTGCAGTTTCTGCGTCACTTCATCTGGCGATAGCCCTTGCGTCCATTTCGTCACTACCTGTTCTAACACATCTTCATTCTCTTTCCGTGCGGCCAGTGTGGCAAAACGTGTGTCAGTCGCCAACGCCGCTTGACCAATCGCTTTGCAGAACCGCTGCCACTCATCTTCAGTACCAACGACGATGCTGACCCAGCGATCCTGGCCTTTGCAACGGAACACTCCGTGAGGCGCCATATACGGATCACGATTCCCATTACGCGAGGGCTGGGTCTTGTTCATGGCATACTCCATGAGCCCTTCGGGAAGGAGCATGGCGCAGGCTTCACGTTGTGACAGATCGATGTACTGCCCTTTGCCGGTTTTGGTCCGGTGGAGCAACGCACACATCACCGCAAAAGTGCCATGGATACCACCGTTAGGATCACCATAAGAGAACCCGGCTTGTCGCGGTTGGTCATCTTTGTAGCCAGTCAGTGATGACATACCACTCAGTGCGACTTGTGGCGGACCATAGGAGACATAGCCTTTCTCGGGACCAGTCGCGCCATAACCAGAGAGTGAGACCATGATGATGTCGGGTTTGACTGCACGGAGCACCTCATAGCCCAATCCCATCTTGTCCATTACCCCACCGGCAAAATTTTCGATGACAATATCACTTTTTGCGACAACCTTTTTGGCGATGTCGAGTCCTTCCGTTTTCTTCAGGTTCAACGTCAGCGAACGTTTGCCTTGATTGTATTGATTGAAATACCCCGAGCGATTGAACCCACCTTGCTTATTGTCAGCCCAGGGTGGAATGAGCCGTGATGGACACGGGCGTGTTTGACTCTCGATGCGAATGACTTCTGCTCCGAGGTGGGCAAATTGTAAGGCCCCGTACGGTCCAGCCCAAGCCCAGCAGAAATCGGCAACGCGAATACCAGCTAATGGCGGTTTGTTCATGACTCATACTCCTCACTATCAAAAGCTTAGGAATTCGTTCTATTTCCCCTAAATCAAACCACAGAACACTCGTGCACTTTCTGGCACCACCTCTGGGGCATGTCACCCAGAATGCCAACCTTTCGGGGTTCGATTTAGATAACTCCATCTTTACGCAGTTGCTCCAATTGCTTCGCATCAATGCCCAGTTCTCCATACACCTCAGCATTATGCTGCCCTAAGCAGGGTGCCGGACGACGCAGTGTCCACGGCGTTGACGAGAACTGATAGGGCGCAGTCGGATAGGGCAACTTCCCAACAGCCGGGTGGGCAATTTCGGCAAAGAAGCCGCGTGCTTGCAAATGCTCGGAGTTGAACAAATCGCCCATCGTCGACACTGGCGCGAAAGGAATACGGCGCGCTTGCGCTTTGCGATACAGTTCTTCAACTGTTTGTTCCTTCACCCACGGCGCCATGAACAACTCAAGCGCATCCCAGTTCTGCGCACGATCAAGTCGCGTCGCAAACAACGACTCATCGGCCCACTCTGGATTGCCCATAATATCAACGAAACCTTTCCACTGGTGTTCTTCAACACAGCAGATGTAAATCCACCCGTCTTTACACTCCATAATGTCGAGTGGGCGAATGGCTTTGTTCCCAGTAAAGCGCACGACAACCTGGTGGGCATACGATGGCATGATGGCGGCAAACTCCGAGATCGCCATCAACGTCTCTTGGGTTGAGCAATCAACATGTTGCCCGACACCATCACGCAACCGAGCAAAGAGCGCCCCCAAGGCAGCAACCGCGGCATGAATACCCGCTTGAAATCCCGACTGCTGGCCAAACACTTTGAGAGGAGGAAGATCTTCTGTCCCTGGACCGCCACCATTAAGATAGGTGAGGCCACCAGCACTCCAGGTAGTGAGATCATACGCCTGGTAATCCTTATGCGGTCCAGTCAGCCCGAAGGGAGTGATCGAAGTCATCACTAACTCTTTGTTCTTCGCTGCCAAACGGTCAAAGTCCAAACCAAGCGCAGCCATACGAGTCGGATGTACGTTATGAATAAAGAGGTCGGCTTTCCCGACAAGCTGTTGAAAGACATCTTGCCCACGTGGCGTTTCGAGATTGAGCGTCACACCACGCTTGTTTGTATTGAGATACAGGAACAACCCGCTCTTCTCTGGATGCGGAATCTTTCCTGGAAACGGACCACGTTGGCGCGCGCTGTCACCACGTCCTGGGGGTTCAACTTTAATAACGTCTGCTCCCATATCGGCAATGAGTTTGCTCGCATAGGATGCAGAGACCATGTCGCCATATTCAACGACCCGGAAGCCAGCAAGAGCGCCCTCCGGCATATAAGTCCTCCTTTTGCTTGCCGTCGGCAAGCATCAACTGTGCTGGGGCAACTCTAGTGACGTGCGGTGATGCCGTCAAGCTTGTTCGCAACTGAGATATGAAATTGCGCAGCTGCGGATTGCAAGGTCAACAAGAAAGTCTTAGGCTCTTGCACAAGTGAGGACCATTATGCCCCAGACGCCTGTGGTTTATGAAGGTACTGAGCCCGTGAAGTTGAACGTGCGAGGTGTGATTGTCAGCGATGAGCAATTTGAACTGCTCTGTCAAGAAAATCGCGAGCTGCGACTCGAACTCACCGCCCGTAAGGAGTTGATCATTATGCCACCGACTGGATCAAAAACTGGCTGGCGAAACAGCAACATCAATACCGACCTCGTAGTCTGGGCCAGGAAGGATGGAACTGGTCTTGTCTTCGACTCCTCGACACTCTTCACATTACCCAATGGCGCAAAACGGTCACCCGATGCGTCATGGGTGAAACGTGAACGTTGGGAAGCGTTGACCGAGGCACAGCAAGACGGATTTGCGCCGCTGTGCCCTGACTTTGTTATCGAGTTACGTTCACCCTCCGACCGCTTGCCCGATGTGCAAGAGAAGATGCAGGAGTACATCGAGAACGGCGCACGTCTCGGGTGGTTGATTGATCCGCTCGAACAACGTGTGCATATCTATCGCCCTGGTCAGCCCGTAGAGGTGCTCGACAATCCTCCCACTGTCGGTGGTGACCCTGTGTTACCAGGTTTCGCATTGAATGTTCGCGAGTTGTGGTAACCACGGCTATCTCTTCAGTCGTAACGCTTCCATAATCACATGGGCAATCACATTCTGTTCTAGGGTTCCATGAATGAGATGAGCGAGCGGTCCATCGGCATAGATCGCGACATCTTCGCCGGCATGCGTTTCTTGCCCCAGTGGTACGGTCGACTCCTGCAGGTAATTAGGACTCGTGGTATCAACTCCCTGTAAATCTGGCCGCCCAGCGGTAATTCCAGTGTATTTGCGTGGTCGGTGAGGAAACGTTTTGGCCCCTTGGGGATTCGTGCTCCCATCTTCGTTGTGAGACTCACCTGTATAACCAGGGCCGTTGGCGTAGCTGAGCGTAGTGTAGGGACGACCGAGCATGTCCCGCTCAGGTTCAGTTTTATCTGGAAGCACCACCTTGCCGAGGATCGGATTGCCACGTTTAGGATAACCAACAATGGTAAACGTATGACTATGATCGGCAGTGACGATAATTAAGGTCTCGGTTCGTTTGGTGTTCTCCCGCGCAACGTGCACGGCTTTGGCAAATTCAACGGCGTCTGTCAGCGCCCGAAACGCGTTGCCCGCATGGTGGCCATGATCAATGCGCCCGCCTTCGACCATGAGAAAGAAGCCTTTCTTGTTCTTCTGCAAAACCTCGATGGCTTTTGCTGTCATTTCACTAAGTGATGGCTCACCACCAGTGTCTTTCTCTCGATCAGCTTCGAACTCCATATGCGAGCGCTCAAACAAACCCAAGAGGTGATTAGTCGTCGCAGCGTTGATTGCGGTAAACTGCGCACGGTTCCATACGAACGCGGCGTTAGGGTATTTCTTGAGCCATTCCTGGGTCAGATCTCTCCCATCCTTGCGTGTACCCTTCTTGTCCCCCTCTTCTGGATCTTGGAGCGTATTGGGGAGGAAGTACTCTCGCCCGCCACCAAGGGCGACTTCGAGGCCGTTGCCGAAGGGAAACTCTATGAGCTGTCGGGCGATATCAGGAACTGTCGCACCAGCAGGTAACTCTTTGTCACCTTCCCAATCCCGTTCGGCAATATGCGCATAACACGCTGCTGGTGTTGCATGTGTTACCCGGGTGGTCGTTACAACTCCAGTGGAGAGGCCTTTCTCTTCGGCCATTTCTAACACCGTCTTCAACGCATGCTTTTTCACCACAGCGGCGTCGGGTTCACCGAACTTCACAAATTGATCTACCGACAACGTCCGATCGTTGGTTTTCACTCCAGTGACCATTGCCGTCATCGTCGGCGCCGAATCCGGTGTCTGTTGGTCTACGGTATATGTCTTCGATAATGCAACATACGGAAATTTCTCGAAGCTCAATCGGTTCTCTTCTCCGCTTTCTCCACGCAATTGTCCTTCAAGAATACGCGCGGCAGTGATAGTGGAAATACTCATACCGTCACCGACGAACAAGATCACGTTCTTAGCTTGAGTCTTAGTGAGCGTGAGCTGCTTCGCTTCTTGGACCGCACGTTGACCAGCTGCGAACCACTCCTCTGGAGTATTCGGACCAGGGATTCGCACTTGCGCTGTAACATCTACGAACGTGAGCAATACGCCGATAAGTACGGTGCTAACCGTCTTCATCTTGTTTCTCCCCCTCTTGATCGACCCTCAGTCTGTAGAAGTGTTTTATCTCAATTGTCGAACATGCAGGAGGGGGCGAGTGACTCTGCCACGGTGATCCAGGGGCCTACCATCCCTTTTAGGGGTAGGCTTTTACGCTGAGAAAAGACGAGACGTCATGCCCGCGAAGGCGGGAATCCAGGGAGAATACGCAATCGTTCAGGGGTGAAGCTCCTGGATGCCCGCCTGCGCGGGCATGACGAACAGGCGGCTCCTCACGAGGGGAAATCCGCGCCAATTGAGGCTTGGATAAAAAACCTACCCTTATGAGGCCTACCATCCTCCAGCAGAGGCTCCGAACGAGTTCATCTTTTCTTCACTCGTTCTTCATGCCGATGTAGGAAGCGATGCGTCTATTCCTCTAAGCACAACACGCACGCAAGGAGGGTACGATGACAAACGACTACATGCTTGAGGATATGTATCCTGCTCAAGACAGGGAACCGACCTGGTTTGAAATACAGGAAGGCCAACTACCGCCGATCGCTTGGGAGACCTTCCCTGCGCGACTACGGCACGCAAACCGCGCGGAACACCTCGGAGAGTGGATATTCGTTGCGGTGACTTTTGCGATGTGGGGCTGGTACATGTTCTGGCTCTACACTGCGATACGGAATTTCGACATCGTACCAGTGCCGTAGCAAGGAACCGAGAGTAGTGGTGGAGGCAAGTCACCCTACTCTCGGTAGACGTATGTGTTCGGAGGGAGGAACACACACGGGGCTAACGGTTCATATCGACAAATTCCGGGATGAAAGTGAAGAGTGCAGGATCCTCTGCATCGACAACCCCACGCACCCAGTGCACCTCTGGTGAACCAAAGACCTCGACTCGTGTGAAGTTCGGCAAGCGGAATATCCGAAACCCTCTTGGGTCTCCAGCGTTCGGTTGCGGTGCCGGCTGGTCAATACGAAAGGAGTGCGTATCTCCATGAACCAGCACGACCGGTCTGCCACACGCCCGCGTTTCACTCTCGAGCACAGCAAGAAAATCTCCATAGCCTGTCAGGCTGTGATCTGCAGGTGGGAAAACAAACGGATTCCCTTGCATAAAAAAAAGCAGCCCGCGCAGGCTGTTCGTTCTCACCAACGCAAACGCTTCCCGCATCCATAGCAAGTTCGCTTGATTGCGTTCTCGTGACTCAATCAGGTTGGCAGCTTGTTGTGGTGGTGACAGCGTAGTGGCATACGGAGGAAAGTTGTTGTTACTCCCAGGAATGTTCAGGCCCACAAACAAGACCGCCTCATGTTCCCAGCGCACGTTTTCACGGTATTGACGAAAGAGCAGGTTCTGACTCTGGCGATCAAGTGTTATCGGGTGTTTTCCCAGGCTTTGATCTCCTGGAGTAAAGATCTGGCGGAGCTTGTCGAGTCGTTCCAAGGGGTCGAACGCCCCAGCATCACGACGATGACAGTCAGTCCACTCGTTATCACCAAACACATAGATGAACGGATGCGTAAACGTCTGAAACAACGCGAAGCGTTGGAGATACAAGGCATCCGTGCAGGGGCTAGAGCCACTTTTGAAGTCGCCAACGTGCAGAACAAAGGCGAGCTTTTGCTGATTGATCTCGTCACGCAGATTCACAAACTTCGCGTCTTCCTGCGCATTGTATTGGGCATCGCCAATCAGTGCGAAAGCGAACGTACGTTTTCCTAACGCGTGCGCACCATTGTTCTCACGAGCGGGCTGCGAATCGACCCGCGCAGACACAGAGAGCATCGATGTGAACGCGAGAAAGAAGCAGGACTTACGCTTGAGGACCACAAGTATCATTTTAGGGATATGATTACCAAGAAGCAGTACGTCGAATATTTGGTGAGCACGCCGAAGAATTGCACCTGTACGTATCTGGCCGAGCATTTGGAA